>CAYVVR010000545.1:2656-3082 GCA_964454655.1 uncultured Planctomycetaceae bacterium
ACGAGGTGTTTCGCCGCCTACAGTACGAAAGCGGCGGACACCGCGTCCAACGCGTTCCCGAAACCGAGGCCAAAGGCCGGATTCACACGTCGCTGGCCACGGTGGCCGTCATGGCCGAACCGGAAGATGTCGAAATCGACTTGAAACCCGAAGACTATCGACGCGATACCTTCAGCGCCAGCGGCCCCGGCGGACAACATGTCAACAAAACGGCCTCGGCCGTGCGATTGACGCACTACGAAACCGGCATCGTCGTCCAGTGCCAAGACGAGAAAAGCCAACATAAGAACCTGGCGAAGGCGTTGCGCGTGCTGAAGACGCGAATCTACGAGTACTACCGTCGCCAAGAGGAAGAAAAAAGGGCAGGGGAGCGCAAAAGTAAAATCGGGTCCGGCGACCGAAGCCAGCGCATCCGAACCTACAACT
>CAYVVR010000546.1:0-3081 GCA_964454655.1 uncultured Planctomycetaceae bacterium
ATCACCGGGCTTGCCGACGACTTGGCCATCGCCCTGCGCGTGCCCAGCGTGCGGATTGTGGCTCCGATTCCCGGTAAGAACACGGTGGGGATCGAAGTTCCCAACGGCGAGCGGCAGATCGTACGTCTGCGCGAGGTCATGGAAGAAAGCGCAGGCCGCCATCAGAACATGCGCATTCCGATCTTCCTCGGCAAGGACGTGGCCGGTAACCCGCTGGTCGTCGACTTGTCGACCATGCCGCACTTGTTGATCGCCGGGCGTACCGGCACGGGGAAGAGCGTCTGCCTGAACTCGATCATCGTGTCGATCTTGATGACGCGACAGCCCGACGACGTGCGGTTCTTGCTGATCGACCCGAAGATGGTCGAATTGAGTCCGTACAAACGTATTCCGCACTTGATGCACCCCGTCGTCACCGACATGCGCAAGGCCGAAGCCTTGTTGGCGTGGGCCGTCGAGAAGATGGAGGAGCGGTACACCTTGTTGGCCCGGGCGGGCGTGCGGCATCTCAGCTCGTACAACCAACTCGGCGAAGAAGAACTCCGCGCACGCATGCGTCCCGAGTCGGAGGCCGAGTGGGAAACCATCCCCAAACATATGCCCTATATCGTCATCGTGGCCGACGAAATGGCCGACCTGATGATGACCGCCGCCAAGGAGGTCGAAACGCACATCATCCGGTTGGCGCAAAAGAGCCGAGCGGTCGGTATCCACCTGGTGCTGGCCACGCAAAAACCGACGGTCGACGTGATCACGGGGTTGATCAAGTCGAACTTGCCGGCACGCATTTGCTTCGAGGTGTCGAGCCGAACCGACAGCCGCGTCGTCCTCGACGAGATGGGGGCCGAAAAGCTGCTCGGTAGCGGCGACATGCTCTTCCTGCGGCCGGGGACCAGCACACTGGTGCGAGGCCAGGGAACCTACGTCAGCGACGAGGAAATCAACCGCGTGATCGATGCGGTGGCGACCAGCGAGCCCGATTTCATCGACGAGTTGGTGGCGTTGAACGCGGGAGAAACCGGTCCCGCGGCAGGCAAAGGCTTTGCCGAGCGCGACGAGCTCTACCCGGCGGCGGTCGACATCGTCGTGCGCGAAGGACGCGGCAGCGTATCGCTGCTCCAGCGGGCGCTGGGGATCGGCTACGGCCGCGCCGCTCGCTTGATCGACTTCATGGCCGAAGACGGGATCGTCGGTCCCTACAACGGTTCGCAGGCCCGCGAAGTGCTCGTTACGGTCGAGCAATGGGAGGCGATGCAAAACGGTGTGGCAAACGGTGCGGCTGCAAAGCCGTCGCCGTCGCCCGCCCCGGCTCGCAATCGGATCGTCTTGCCGCAACGTCCCTCAGGAAAAGGTAACGCTTCAGCCGAATCGCAGGCGTCCGAGCCGGCTCCCTGGGAAGAGGATTTTGCTCAGGAAGAGGAGGACGAATCATCGGAAGCCGATCTCGATGCCGAGGAATACGACGAAGCGGAAGAGGATTACGACGAAACATGGGATGAAGAAGCGGGCGAAGACGCCGAAGCCGAAGACGACGATGAGGAAGAATGGGAGGAAGAAGAATACGACGAAGACGAGGACGACTACCAAGCGGAAAGCGCCTGAAGTCGAGCGTCCGACAAATTCGTTGAGCGCTCTCGGTGTTGTCGGCGGCTATTCCAAGAGAAAGCAATACACTCCCAGCAGATTTCGGACGTACAAACGTCCCGGCAGAAGCACGGGGTGCGACCAGACTTCGCGATCGACGTCGGCGACGTCGTTGAACAGCGTCATGCGGCCCAGGATTTCGGGGCGTTCCCGGGTTGGGCGGATCAAATACACCACCCCCTGTTGGGTGACGATCAATGCGCGGTCGTCACCGGCGATCAACGCGGCATAATCGCGAAGGGGAGCTTCTTCGAGCGTCCAACACGTTTCGAGCGTGTTCTTGTCGAGGCAAACCAGCTTGCCGTCGCAACCGAGGAGAAAATCGCCGACGACTACCGGCGTCGAGATGTCGGGGGCCAAGGCGTCGGATTGGGATTCCAAGCTCGGCTTTGGCTGATTCGGCGACCAGCGGAAACGACGCGTGCCGTTGTTCTCGGTGCTTACCCACAGGGTGTTGCCGATTGCGATCGGCGTGGGCACATTGAAATCGCCTTCGAATTCGGGCACGATCCGCCACAGGCGTCGGCCGTCGGCAGGGTTCCATCCACACAACGAGACGGCGTCGTGGCCAACGATTTGGCGTGCGTCGTTCCATTCGGCGAGAACGAAACTGCCGTATCCGGGGCCGTCGCCGGGTGAACGCCATACTTCTTTGCCCGTTCGACGATCCAACGCCACGATCGACGCTTCCGACGCACCGGGATTGACGATCAACAGATCGTCGACGACAAGAGGCGTCGAACACGAGCCCCAGGTAGGCGGTGGTGCGCCGAAATCATCGATGATGTTCCGTCGCCATACGATTTCGCCGGAATCGAGTTTCACGCAGGCCAAGTCGCCGAACGCACCCAAGAGGTAAACGTCGTTTCCGCAGATCACCGGGTTGGCCCGCGGCGAATTCGTGAAGTCCAACTCCCCCTCGGCCGGCCACGTGACACGCCACAATTCCCTTCCGGTGTCGGCGTCGAGACAATGCCACACGTCGTGAGTTTGCTCCAGGTTCTTGTCGGCCACGATGAGGCGTCCGTCGGCTGCCGCCAAACCCGACATGCCCGGGCCGGTCAAGGTGCGAGACCAAAGGACGCGTGTTTGCGAAGGGAGTCGCGCGGGAACATGCGGCGAGACGCCGAGGCGTTTTTCCCCTCGCCAGTCGGTCCAACGTCGCGCCGCAACGGGGGCGTCGTAGTACGCCGTGCCGATGAAACCGTCTCGGCTTTTCAATGCGGCTAATACTTGCGGTCGTTCTTTCAAGCGAGTGAACGCTTCGTGTACGGCCTCGCGTTCTTGGGTGTCGAGGTCGACGGCAAACACCGTGATGAACGGTACGGGATCGGTCCGAATCAGCACGCGCAACGTGCCCGGGTCGATCGTGCCGCATCCTTCGACCAGCGGCATCGCGTACGAAGAAATCACGGCGGCATCGGCATCGCCTTCGAC
>CAYVVR010000547.1:0-3075 GCA_964454655.1 uncultured Planctomycetaceae bacterium
ATCCGCGGAAACCGCTTCCCGTGATCTTCATGACCGATCATGTGCCCGAGGCGATGCAAGACGACGCGAAACGCTGGGCCGAAGAATTCGGCACGCCGATCTTTCTCAACAGCGTGTGGCTGCGAGAGGTCGAAAACTGGGACCGCTCGCAAATGGCCAGCGAGACGTACCGCAACAAACGGGATCGGCGGAAAAAGTACACCGCGACAAGCGACGAGATCTACGCGAAGTTGACTTCGGCGCTTGCGGGGTATCCCGGCATTGCGTTTTGGGGCGGACACGGCAACGACCCGTATCAGGTTTCCTTGCCGACGTTGCGACGCGTCCTCGAAGCGTCCGGCGAGAAGTTGGTGGTCGTCATTTATCCCGAGTTGGAAGACCCCAGCGACGAATTCGCGTACGTCTTGAACGATCTACTCTATCCGCTCGCCGAAACCGCACAAAAAACGCACGACAAAATCTACATCCGCACGAAGCATTTCTTCTGGGAGACGGCGATTTACCATCCCATGTGGTCGCGCTTGCTCAGCGGTGAGTTTTCCGACGTCTTCGTTCCCAGCATGGAAGAAACGACCGACAAGACGCAGGAATTGAGCGTCGCCGCGCGGCTGGGCGTGTGGACGGCCGGATGTACCGACGATTGGGGCGCCCGATGCGCCCGCGACAATCCGAGCTTCGACCGCATGCGGCAGTTCTCGCACCAAATGTTGCCGAACCACTTCTTGCGGAACCAAGTGTTCACGATCGCATACGGTGCGCGATACATGAATAACGTGGCGGTCGACCAAGACTACATGAGCGTGTTGTGGGAGCTGATCGCCAAAGGCATTTTGTACGTTCCCAAACGCGGCGAGATCGTCAGCTTTTCGCCCGTGCGACTGGGGATGATCGAGCCCGATCCCGATTTCGAAGACCAAGGCAACAACGTCAAGTGGACGACGTTTTTCGATCCCGAGTACGAGCGACAAAACCGCTTCGTCTTCGAGCGGACGAACGGTTCGTGGCCGGCGGCGCCGCTTACCGAGTGGGATTTCTCACGCATTGCCGCCGGTGCCTGGGAACGGCGACAGAACTTCCTGCCTTCGTATCCGCACGGGCTGGTACTGATCGGTCCGCACGGCGACACGTTCGATCGCCGCTTGCGAGAGAACTTGCATCCGCTGTACCGCGACATCATGCAAGAGTTCGTCACCGATGGTCGTTGGTACTACACGCCCGACGGCAAGAAACAGCCGCCGCAAACGTACTACCGCACGGTCGAACAGGCGATCAAGACGGCCGCCGAAAAGCTGCCCTTGACCGTCGAAGGCCAGGTCGCCTGGGTCGCGGCCGTGTCGGCACCCCATCACATTCGGTTGACGGTGATCGACGGCGGTTATCTGAACCCGAACGACCGGCAGGCTCGCGTGACGTTCCACGCCGTCACCCCGGTCGAAGTGCGCGACCTCGTTTCGGGGGAAACGATTTCGACCACCGAGCGCACCGTGACGATCGACGTACCGTGCGGCCTGTTTCGGTTTTTCGATGTGACGATCCGCGAACCGCTCGCGCCTCGCGATTGACGACCGCGATCGTCGCGCGACTTGCGTTCGAACGGTCGGCCCCCGGCTTCGAGGGAACCGCACACCGGCGGTTCCCCTTTAGTGTGTGCGCGGCTTCAGTCGTCGACGGCGCTTCCCCACCAGTCGGCGTTGGGTTGATAGTCGGCGTCGAGATAGTGGGCGTGCTTTTGTTCCAATTGCCGCATGCCTTCGGTCTTCAGCCGTTCCCATCGCGCCGCCCGCTTGGCCGGGTCGAACTGCGGATCGGGTGTCGGAAACTTTGCGCCGGTTTCTTTCAGCCAGGCGTGAAGCCGCGCTTTCATGGCCTCCACCCGCTCGGGCATACTCGATGCCAGATCGTGCTGCTCGCCGACGTCTTCGGCGACGTTGTAGAGTTCATAATGCCCGTCTTCATGGTAATAGATCAGCTTCCAATCGCCTTCCAAAATGATCGACGACGGCTCGCCGCCTTGGTTTCCGTAGTGCGGATAGTGCCAGAACAACGGCCGATCGGGTATCGTTTCGCCGCGCAACAGGGGGACGAGACTGACGCCGTCGATATCTTGTTCGGACGGCACGGGAACACCGGCCAAATCGAGCAGCGTGGGATACCAATCGATGCCGCTGACGGGCACGTCGCACGTCGATCCCGGTTTCGTCACCCCGGGGGCGTACAGGTAAAACGGCTCGCGGATGCCGCCTTCCCATTGCCTTCCTTTTCCTCCGCGATACGGAAGATTCGACGTCGAAAACGCATCGCCCGACGACACCCCGCCGTTGTCGGAAGTGAAACAAATGATCGTGTTTTCCAGCAGGCCGTTCTTCTCCAGCGTGTCGAGCACCATGCCCACGGCGGTGTCCATCGCTTCGATCATCCCGGCATAGATCGGGCAATCTTGGACCTGCCGGACGGGTAACCGCCGATCCCAGATGAAACGCTTTTCGGCCAAGCCCGCGGCAACGGCCTTGTCGCGATACTTCTTCCACAAGGCGCGGTTCGTTTGGATCGGGCCGTGCACCGAGTAGAACGATAAGTACGCCAAGAACGGGCCGTCGCGATGCGACTCGATGAAGCGGCAGGTTTCGCGTCCCAGGCGAAGCGGCAGCGACTCACCGGGCGGGCCGTCTTCGAGATTCGGATTGTTGTAGGGCGAGAAGTATCCGCCCGCGGGACTTCCGGCGTCCCACCCGCCCTTGTTGATGTCGAAACCGTGATCGGTCGGCCACGAACCTTTACCGCCCAAATGCCACTTTCCGGCGAAGAATGTGGTGTATCCTGCGTCGCGAAGCACTTCGGCGAGCGTGATTTCCGACGCCCGCAGGGCATGTTCGTAGTCGGGCGGCAGATGGCTGTCGAACCGGCCGGCCTTGCGCCATGCTTCGCCCGAGCGTTCACCGATCCAGGTGGTGATGCCCGTCTTCACCGGATATTTGCCCGTCAAGATCGACGACCGCGACGGACTGCACACTTGGCACGTCGCGTAGCCGCGGGTGAATTTCATGCCCATTGCGGCAATACGGTCGATGTTGGGGC
>CAYVVR010000548.1:0-3074 GCA_964454655.1 uncultured Planctomycetaceae bacterium
AGGCACAAAAGGACTACTCAAGATCAAGATGTTGCGGTGCTCGCGCGGTTTTTTGCCTTCGACCGGCTCGGTGTAGTACGCGATGTCGGCGGGATAAAAGATGCGATCGGCACCGGCGATCGCGAACCCCAACATTCTTCCGTCGGCGTCGTCTTTAGTCCGGACGTTGGTCGTCAGCGTCAGGCGAATCGTGCCGTCGGTGATTTCCACCTTTTCGATCGACGGCGGCAGCCAGAACTCTTGCGCATCGCGGCCTTGCAAGACATCGTACTGCGTCACGAGCGCCCACTTGGCGGCGCGTTCGCCCGCGGGAATCTTGATCTGCGGGTGATACCAGCTCTTTCGTAAGTCGTAGGTGCTGGCAAACCCGATGTTCGAGTCGCCTGCATCGAAAAAGTCGCGAAACGTGCGGTACTGGGCTTCGCGAATGAACGGCCCGACGTCGTACATGGGTACAAGAAAATTGTCCAACGTTTGGGGCGCCCCGGCGGTGCATAGCGAAAGAATACAAAACGGCATCTGAGGATCGCCGAAGGTATTTCGCCAAGCGGTGATCATCTTGCCGAACACTTGGTAATACATGCGGGCGCCGGCCGATCCGCTGAAGCAGTTGTTGAAGCCTTGGTGAAATACCGCTCCCTTGATTGCCAACCCCTTAAGCGGTCGAATCACGCTTGCGTAGCAGTAACCGGGCCGGTTGCGGTCGGCCGCCGGGCCGGGACGTAGATCGTTCGGCGGTCGGCTGTCGGGTGGAATCGGCTCGCCCCGTTCTTTGAGCGACTTGATTCGCGATTCGTAGGCCTCGATTCGGCGCTGTAGGTCGGCTTGCGGATCGTAACTCGCGATGCGTTCGGCCCAATCTTGTAGCAACGCTTGCGTTTCGGCACCGTCGATTTTTTCGAGGACGTCGATGGGCGTCCACGTTTCGACGGTTGTGCCGCCGATCGACGCGTCGATCAAGCCGATCGGCACGCCGGTCGCCATGTGCAGGCGGCGTCCGAACACGTACCCGATCGCCGAAAACTCGCGCACGGTCTCCGGCGTGCATATTTCCCAGTCGCCTTTGCGGAAATGCCGTTTCGACCACGAGCTCCATTCGTACAATCGCTCGAAGCTGTGGACGGAGTCGAACCCCTTTCCGTGCGGCATCGTCAACAGGCGAATCATGGGGAAATTCGCCGAAGCGGCTTCCAGTTCGCCGTCTTCCACATTGGTGATGGGAAATTCCATGTTGCTTTGGCCGCCCAACAACCACACGTCGCCGACGAGGATGTTTTCCAAGGTCAGCGAATCCTCGGCCCCGCGGACGACCATCGTTTGCGGTGTCGTGGTTGCGGGGACCGCGGGTAGCACGACTTCCCAGGCGCGATCCGAGCCCGCTTCTGTCGTCGCTTCGTGGCCGGCGAAAGAGACCGTCACCTTCTCACCCGGCGAGGCCCAACCCCAAACACGGATGGGCTTGTCGCGCTGGAGGACCATGTTCGTCTGGAAAATGTTGCTGACGCACAGCCCGTCGCCGATCGCCGGCACGTCGACGACGTCTTCTTTCGGTAAGTTCGGCGGAATCCCCTGACCGAACGCAGAACAAGCCAAAATTCCGGACAGCAGGCAGAGGGCAAAGTAAGGGCGCATCATGATCGTGGACCTTTCTTTGTTCGAAAAGCGAGCAACACCGCGCAACCCCCGCGCCGATGCCCCTCGAAAACACGGCGATCGTTCAACGGAACGATGCTGCCGGTAGGTGAACGGTTTCCCGCCGTTATTTGTCTTGTTGAAGCAACTTGACCATCGCGGCGCCCATGGCTTCGCCGACGTCCATGTACGTTTCGGCGTGGCCGTTGTAGTGGCTGTTCGACGCGCCGCCGTGACACAGGGGGTGCGTGTAAACGGTGGCGACGTTGCCTTTGAATTCGGGATATTTACCCGATTCGCCGTCGACGGCGAGTTGAGCTTCGAGGATCAGTCCCTCGTTCCCCGTGGCGCCTTTTTCGGTTTGGCCTAGCGTAGCGCACACGAACTTGGCGTTCGGGGCGTTGAAGTCCTTGCGCAACGTTTTGATCAGACGCACCAGATTTTGCTCGTAATGGGCGGCGTGTCCTTCGTCGTATCGATCCTTGTCGCCTTGCCACCAGAAGAAGCCGGCGACTTCGTATCCGTTGGCCCCGGGATAGTACTTCTCCAGTTCAGCCAGCACGGCTTTGGCGTTCGCCACGTCGCCGTCGTACTGCATTCCGGCGTACCAGCCGATCGGTTCGGGTTTGGTTCCCTTTTCCCACTTGGCGGGCGACTGTTTATAACCGGCGTAGACGTAGGTCTTCTTTTCGCCGGTTTTCTTGTCGACGATCGTGTATTCGTACGATTCGCTGCCGGGCGGCAACAAGTCCCATCCCAAACTGCGGTTACCGATACAGCTTTTCAAGATGAGCACCGGTTCGTCGAGTGCATTGCCGAGGTAATGCCCGATGCCCAACTCGGGACCGATTTTGCCGCCGCCGACGGTCAACCACTCGTTGTTGAACAGTCGCATCGGTCCGGTTCCGCTTCCCATGACCCGAACGTATCGGACGTCCTGCCGAACCGTCCAGTTCCCTTGGTCGTCGACCAGGTAGGGGTATTTGCCCTTTTCGCGGACGGCGTATTCCAATGAGCCTTCTGAATCGCCGGTTACCTTGCCCGCTCCCAGCATGTTCGATTGCCCCATCAAGATGAACACTTTGACCGGCTTCGACATGTCGGCCGGTTTGCCGTCGGGGTCGGGAAGGGGGGCAGCTGCATAGCCGATCGCCGTCGATGCGATTCCAAACGCCAAGGCAAACAACAGGGAAAGGAGACGGAACGACTTCATGGCGGTCCTCCTGGGTAGAGAAACGGGGGATGTCGTGCTGGGTTACCCGCGGTAGGCAGTCTAGAGCGGCAAAAAACTCGAGGGCGACTGCGATGAGTATACTTGCACACCGAACCGCCTGCAAAGAATCGGCAACACGCCCGTTGCGAAGCCTGCGGCCGCGGATCGCGGCGGATTTCAACGACTGCGCGGCGAAACCGTTTCGACACGAGACCGAAGCGGTACGCCC
>CAYVVR010000549.1:0-365 GCA_964454655.1 uncultured Planctomycetaceae bacterium
GGACGCTTCCGCTCTTCCTCCGTCGATTCCTGGGATGCTTTGTCGAGCAATCGTTGCGCCAGTAGGCGAGACAAATATCCCTTATCGACCAAGAATCGCGCGACCATCGGAGCCGTCAACGGCTTCGGACCGCCGGCGGCTTCGTCGACCTTTTTTCGCAATTCGGCAATTACCTCGGGCGGAACGAGGTCTTTTTCTTCAAGCAGCGTCAGGAAGTCGGATGCCGAAATCATGGGTTGTCCATTTCGCTCGAGAAATCGGTCGCACACCGAAGTCGGGTATCGAACCACCTCGGTCACAACGCATTTCCGAATGTCGTCACAATTCCGTTTCGTCCAGCGTCGCTACGCGGATCCGTTCCATAC
>CAYVVR010000549.1:375-3060 GCA_964454655.1 uncultured Planctomycetaceae bacterium
TCCCGCAACCGCGGGACGTGGGTAACGTAAGTTAGTGTTTCGTGGCGGGCGTCTCCGTCGGCCAAAACGAGCATTCCCGTGGGGCCGGAACCTGCGCTCGCCGGGTCTCCTTCCTTGGCTTCCCGCAACCGCGACAACAATTCTTGCTCACTCGGCGCATCTTCTCCGTCGACGGTGATGTAGTTGTCGGCATCGATCCGCACGATGATGAAATCGGTGTCGGTTTCCAGTTCTTCGAGGGTTTGGCTCTGAGCCGCCTCTTCCTGTTGGTCGGGCGGAGGTACTTCCAACGATTTCTGCAAATTGAACGCGGCCGTCACCATGAAGAAGATGAGCAACAAGAACGTGACGTCGACCATCGGCGTCATATCGAGCCCTTCATCTTCATCGCCGGCCGAAGAACGAAAACTGATCGCCTGCGGGTTCTCGACGCCGGGCAACGGCGGTTCCTCAACCGGCGGCTCCCGATGCCCGGCCATCGGTACGCGTCCGACGGCACGGCAGTGCGGACAGCGCACATTCCGTCCCCCGTACTCGTCCTTCACCGAGAGCGATTTTCCGCAATTCTGACAATTGAAAACAACCATCGTCCACTTCGCTCGTCGTCATCACGAACGACCGTCGTGCATGTGCAACGTGTCGGGCACGAACGCCTTTCGCAGAAACGTCTATTTCTTGTCGACCACCCCTAGATAGATGCGTACCCCTTCCAATTGCGATGCCGCCGCGGCAATGCGCGTCACATCGCGGTTTTTGACTCCTTTTTCGGCCTTGATGAGGACACGGCTCTTGCCCGCTCGAAGCCCCTCGGCAACGGCCTGACCGATCAAGCGTTCTTGGGCTTCGATGTCGTCGGGCAACGGGTCGCCTTTTTTCCCGTCTCCCAAATACACCAGCGGTAAGCGTCCGCCCGATCGTTCGGCGACGGTCAAGATCACACACTCTTGCTGAGGGATTCCCGTGCCGTAGCGGGCCTCGGGAATTTCCGCGCTACTTTGCACGTCCATCGACGACGCCACGAGGAAGAAGATCAACAACAAAAACGTCACGTCGATCATCGGCGTGATATCCGGATCGACCGACTCCTGTCGCGGCCGCCGGAAATTGATCGCTCCGCTTTCTTCGGCGTTCAAGAATTGTTGTAAATTCGATTGCGGCATCGTCTCGGTCTACGGTGAAAGGCGAAATACGACGGAAGTCCCGACGGGTCAGCTCCACTGGCCCGAAGCGGCCTGTTGCGGGGTTTGTCCGGCAGCCCCGTGAGCGGGAAGAACGTACTTGAGCGATTCGAAGAAACGACTGAGCCCCGTTCCCACCAGGTCCTCCAGTTTGCGGATCTGCACACTCACGTTCGCCGTGCAAATCACCAGCGGAATCGCAATTGCCAAGCCCATCGCCGTGGTGATCAACGCCAAACTGATATCGCTGGCCAATTGGGTGGCATCGACCTTCGCGCCGGACGAAAGCTTGCTGAACGCCCCCATCATGCCCAAGACGGTTCCGAATAGCCCGAGCATCGGCGCCGTCTTGATGACCGTATACACCCACGTCAGCCGGTATTCGAGGTCGGCCAGCACGTCCCGCTGAAAGCGTTCGATGATCAACGTCCGCAGACGCGAAACGCCGAGCTTCCGATTCATCAGAGCCAAACGCACCAATTGCGGCATGGCGCGAGTATCGTCTTCGCACATGGCGATGGCATCGTCGAACGCGCCTTGAGAAAGAAGCTCGTCGAGTCGAGCCAAGAATTCGGCTTGTGCCTGTTCGTTACGAAAGCGAGTCTGGCCGACCCGGCGAAAGACCATCACCACGCAGAAGGCGCCCCAGATCGCCACCAGCCCCAAGGCGATGTACGTTGCGTTACCCAAGTAGTGCGTGATTGCGGTAATGTCGAGACCCATGAGAACGTTTCACCTGATTTTTCTTGAGACGATTCGATGTCGTTGACGCCCAGTGTTTACCGATAGCTTTGGTCGATCACGAAAAAGTCGAACCCACCTCCTTGAGGTCGAATGCCGAACCGCGTCCGCAGAACGCGATCGGCCCGGTTGCCCGCCCTGGCTTGTTCGAGCTCGTACAACCTCCGTTCCACCTCGGGCGGCAAGAACTTGAGGATGATCTTTCCCGACGCTTGAACGCCCGCCTTGGCCAAGAGTTCCAAATCCGCCTGCATCAAATCCCCTTGCCGCCACGTCAGATAGTAGCGTTTCTCTTGGTCGGCGGGCCCCGTGCGAACGGTCGGTCGTGAGCTGCTCAGATTGGAAACGTATTGCACACGATTGTCCGGTAGGAGTACGCCCAATTCGATCTTGAAATAGTCCAGCTGCCGCGCATACGTTTCGAGCGTATTCCCCTTGTCGAAGATGATTTCCCATCGCCGCGGCTTCCCGGTGCCGCCGGTACCTCCTCCGCCGCGTCGCAAGTCCCCTTTCTTGCCCCCCCGCTCCAGATTATTGGGATCCGAGAAAATCGGATTATCGAGCATCGCAAGTTTCGACGACACGGCATCGGCAACATTGGCAAGCGCATCTTTGAGCTCGGGATCTTCCAGATCTTCTTCCTGCCCCAAGTTCTCGGTGTCGAGCTCCATGTCGTCGCCGATCGGCGCATCGCCCTCGCCGATGGGCTGCAAGTCGATCGGAACCGCCGTCTGGTTCGCGTTCGTATGACCGGTAAACCAGATGA
>CAYVVR010000550.1:0-3059 GCA_964454655.1 uncultured Planctomycetaceae bacterium
CTTCCGGCCCATCCCTTTTCGTAACAATCGGGCGGAATCGGATGCGTCGGCGAGGCGATCGCCAGCAAGTACGTGATCATGCACTCGTTGTAACCGACGATCGGCAGATTCTTCTTCCATCCGTGGTTCGGCGACCAATGCCAATACAGCCGTTTCTCGTCGGGACGTTGCGTGAAGAAATCCCACTCGACCTCGTGCCACAACTGCGTGATGCGTTCACGGATTTCCGTCTCGACGGCGTTGCTGCGGTCGAAGTAGCCGCGCACGGCAAGCATCCCTTGCATCAAGAACGAGGTTTCGACCAGGTCGGCCCCGTCGTCGATGCCTTCTCGATCGAAGGGAATCGTCTCACCGGTTCGTCCGTCGATCCAATGAGCCCACGCCCCGTGATACCGCCTTGCCTTTTCTTGTAAGAAGGCGACGATCTTCAACACGCGCGCCGCGGCGTCTGCACGCGAGACGAATCCGCGTTCGGCCCCGACCATCATGGCCATGAGGCCGAACCCCGTTCCGCCGCTCGCACATGCCGCGCGACGCTGTAGGTCGGGCAGTCGTCCGCTGCGGGCGCGTTCGAACGCCAATCCGCTTACCGGATGACCATAGTCCCAGAAATAGCGGAACGTCGCTTCCTGCACCGAGGTGAGCAATTCCTCTTCGCCCATCGCACGCGGCACGGCCGAGACGATCGCCGAAGGCCGCTTTCCTTCGGCGTCGGTGATGCGATAGTGGAAAGTCGAATCGTTTTCGCCGACGAAATCACTGAACACACATCCCTGGTGCGGCGAAGCGGTCAGACATTCGAAGGGCCCGCCTTCGTGCCGGGCTCGGTACACCAAGAAACCGGCTCGCTGCGTATTCCAGTCGGCGGTCCATCGCAAATCGACACGTCGATCGTGGGCCGTCGCCTGCAACGACCAGACATCGGCGGCCTCGCCTGATTCGGCCGCAGCATTCCGAAACGAAAGCGAAGTCACGACGGCGGCGCCGGTAGCCTTCAGCCAATCACGGCGCGTCCAAGAAAGAAGTTCGATTCTCGACGAACGGGGCATGGCGGGAAACTCGGTGGGATTCGAGGAATGCGATCGAAAAAGCGGGTCTTCACCGCGAAGGCGGCCAATGTTCGATGGTACTCGGCGACCGAATCGCACGCGAAAAAACGCGAGTAACGCATCGGACGCACGGCCGCAGCTCGGCTCAACGCACCCGAATCGCATCGCGGTGATTCAACCGCCGTGCCTGCCCGATGAGATACTCCCGCGGAACACCGGGGCCCGCCTGCCAGGTGCGGCTATCGTCCGAAACCCCCGGATTGTCGCCCAACAAGTAATACTCGTTCGGCCCCAGCACGACCGTTCGGCCGAAGGGTGTTTCCGGACCGGGACGATAAAACACGTCGCGCCACGTCGCCAAACGTTCGACCGTCAGCGCCTTGCCGCCGTAGAGGTTTCCCACGGCCCATTCGAGCGGCTGATCGTGCGACCACGGCATTTCCGGGGGCAGCCGCCCCTGAACGACGATCGCCCCATCGTAGGTCACGCGCAAAATCCGATCGACGATGGATACTTCGACCGTCCCCGATTTATCCGCCGGTAGACCACCGCATGCGACGGCCTCGGTCACCAACGCGTACTCGAAATTGCTCAGTACACGACAGGGTCGTCGATCCCGCAATGGGATATCGAACCAGAATACGTCGTCCTCGTGCCGCAACCGAACCCAAAACGCCTTCGCCTCTTCGGTCGACACGACGATTTCCAAGCCGCCCTCGGCAATAGCCGTGTTCCCCCGACTACGCTCAGGAGTGTAATACAAGAAATCGGTGACCGCTCCCCCCGGCGGTCGGTGCGCAAGCCAGTCGACGGCATCGTCGGGCGACACGGCGTAGTGCACTCGCGGATCGGGACGCCCCGCGTTCGGCGAGTGAAACACCCAACGCCCCGGTTCCGCTTCGTGCCATGCACTGTCTTCGGCGGCGTGCCACCGCGGCGGCAGCGCATCGGGCACTCCGGTTCGTCGGTCGTCGGTCGTGTCGATCCACACGGCCGTTTGCCGGGTCAATCCCCAAGGTTTTTGTCGTCGTTTGCCGTCGATGAACACATCGCCTTCGGCCAGCCGCACGCGTTCACCGGGCAAACCGACGATACGCTTCACGATCCATTGGGCGGGCGCATCGGGATTTCGCAGTACGACGGCCTCCCACCGTCGCGGCGGACGCGCCAACCAAGGGATCCGCCACACGGTGACGATATCGCCGGGAACCTTGCGAACGATCTCGCCTTCACCGCGATGACCGCACGCCGGACACACGAAATGCCGAACCGGCGTCGCCTGGTCGACGGCCGTCTCGATGCCGCAAGCCGAACACCGAACGATCACATGCGGCCCCAAGAATGTCGGTACCATCGACGAACCGGCGATTCGCAGCGGAAACCACCATCCACTTACGAACCAGCCTTCGACGATCAGCGCCGCCAGCAGGAAGAACACGACGCTTTCCACGAGTTGCCGCACGACGCGCCCCGCCGAAGGCAAACGCTTCGCCCCGGCGAGCTCGAGAGAATCTCCGTCGTTGTCGGCAGCTCGATCGATCATCACCGAATGACAGTCTCGACGGCAAGCAGCGGAAGATGCACCGGGTATTGTGAACGGAATCTCACCCGGCCGAAACCCACCCCGCGCGAGCTACACGAGGCATTGTCGACAATCGGCAATGTAGCCGAAGAACCTTCCGGCTAACGCCGACGCACACCGCTCACGACGACATGCGGAACACTACCCAACGCACCGGCTCCGGCGGTCAGCAACGCCTGCGAGACGTTTCCGCAATGCGGTTCCATCCAGCGGACGATCTGTTCCGGCTTGAAGTCCTGCTCCCACAAGAAACGAGCCCGCCGCTTGTGAACCGGCTCGATCAACAGCACACTCCCGCCGGGGCGGACGATTCGACACAACTCGGCAACGGCGTCTTCGGGCACCAGCGAATGGCACAACGCATCGACGGCAAAGGCCCCGTCGAACGCGCCGTCGGGATACGGTACCCGCAACACATTGCCCTGCAC
>CAYVVR010000551.1:0-3051 GCA_964454655.1 uncultured Planctomycetaceae bacterium
CGACGGCTTCGTCGGCGGCGACCGAGGTGTCGGGTTCCTTGCCCGATAGTTCCGTCAGCAGCCGACGGACCATCGGCATGCGTGTCGAGCCGCCTACCAACAACACGCGATCGATCTCATTCCACGTCAGTCCCGACGCCTTCAGCGCCTGGACCGTCGTGAAACGCGTGCGGTCCAGCAAGTCTTGCGTGGCTTCTTCGAATTCGGCGCGGGTGACTTCGAATTGTTCGATTTTCCCTTGGCATTCGCACGGAACGATCGCCTTTTGACGGGCGGAAAGCGTCCGTTTTGCGTCTTCGCACTCGCGCCACAGTTTTCCCGCGGCGGTCGAGTCTTCGCGAGGATCGACGTAATGCTTGCGGATGAATCGTTCGGCGACCAGATCGACCAAGCGTTGGTCCCAGTCCCAGCCGCCTAAGTGGACGTCGCCGTCGATGGCCAAGGTGACGAAATCCCGCCCCCGCAATTCCATCACGGTCACGTCGAACGTTCCGCCGCCCAGGTCGTACACCAAGATCCGTTGCGGCCGGTCGGTCGACGCGTCGTCGTCCATCAAGCCTTGCTGGTGCCCGAACGCCAACGCGGCGGCCACCGGCTCGTTGATGATGTCGAGGACGTCGAGGCCCGCCATGTATCCGGCGTCTTGCGTGGCTTTACGACGAACCTCGTCGAAATAGGCGGGCACGGTGATGACGACGTGCGAGAAGTCGCCCAGTTGCTTTTGGGCGTCGACCCGCAACTTGTTGAGGATGAAGGCCTCGATAACTTCGGGGGGGTAGTGTTTTCCCCCTAGAACCTTGTGATACACGCGGTAACCGACGTCGCGCTTGGAACACTCGGCGACGTGGTCCGATTCGACGGCATAGGCTTTTAGTGCCTCTTTGCCGACGACTACTTCATCTTCGTCGAACAGAACGACGCTGGGCGTCAAACGATCGCCCTCGGCGTTGACGACCGTGACGGGGCGTTTCGCCTCGTCCAGGTAACACAAGACGGAGAACGTCGTTCCCAAGTCGATGCCGACCGCCGGTGTGCTCTTCTTGATTTTCATGCGTTCTTCCAATCCGCCGACACGCGCTACCGCTGCGGAGAGGACGTATTCCGATTCCGAAGCGAACTTATCACGATGTCCGTAGGTCGATGTCGCTCGATTCGAGCGAGGGGGGAATCGACACACGCCCCCCCCAAATCTAGGTAATCCGTCTGCTCCCCAAGTATACGCTATCGTTTGTCGGACAAGGTACCCCACCTTCTCGAGGGAGTCAAAACAGATGAAGGAGCCCGCTGTCGGGTACCAACCATCGCACAAGCAAGTACCCGATGGCCAGCCCGGCGAGAGAAAACAGGACGAAGCCCGTCCAGGCGATGACCCAGCGGGGAACGGAAAACCCCAACGGCGTGGCCACCCAACGCGTGCCGTTCGACGAATACGCGTTCACACCGCCGTTTCCGTTACCGTTGCTCGTCTGAACGGCAGGAGGCGAAGACGATTCCGCCTGAGGCGGTACCTTCAGCACAGCCGTCTTGTGTTGCGGGGTATTTCCGGTTGACGATGTCGGGGTATCGGCAAGCAGCATCTCGCGGGTGACCCGCTGCCGGTCGCTTTTGGGCGATTTCTTTGGGGGTGATTCCGTTTGGCGCTTGGGCGGAGCGGCAAGAGGGGGCTCGGCCGGTGCGGTCGGGATGCTTTCGGGTTTGGCTTGCGCGGCGAGAAGTTCTTCGACGGCTTCTTCGATCGCATCGAAGCCGGGCATCTGGTCGACCGTCGATTGCCAGCGGGCGACCTGCTCGGGCGCGAGCTCGTCCGTCCGCCGGATGCTCAGTTCGGCCCGACAGTCGGTGTCGGGGATTTCCACTTTGACGTCTAGGCGGCCGTTCGACCGATAGGCGAACGTGACCAAAACCGGCCAGCCTTTGGGCAGGCCCGGCGGTAGTCGTTCGATGACGACGGTCCCGATCCGCGAGCATGCCGCCGGATCGGGCGATTCGCCCTCGATGACGGGAACGGCCAGCGAGTCTTGGTTTTCACGTTCGGTGCAAAAGACTTCCGTCTTCGAGACGGGCAATTTGCTGTTGCGGGGGATGACGGGAATCTTCGTCTTGCCCCCGGTACTCGGATCGATGCCTTCGACACCCAGTGTATGCGCGTTGACTTCGACGACCTTGAAGGCGGCGACGGGCAGCTCGGGATACTCTTCCGACAGGAGATAGCCCGCATAAATCGCCGCCCCTCGTGCGACGGCTTCGTCGGGATTGACGTTCCGTCGCGGCTTCTTGCCCGCGAGGGCTTCGAGCATTTCCGGGATCATCGGCATCCGCGTGGCACCGCCGACGAGCAAGACTTCGTCGACATCTTCCCACGTCATGCCGGCCGCTTCGACGACGTTTTGCGCCCGCAATGCCGTACGTTCGAGCAAATCGGCCGTGCACCGTTCGAATCGAGTGCGGCTGATTTCGGTCTCGAAGAACCCCTCGTCGAGCATTACCCGCAGGCGGGTCTTGCGTCGGGCGGAAAGCGCCAGCTTCGCTTCGACGACGGCCTGGTATACTTTCGCCCAGCGTGCGGGATCGTCACGCGGGTCGGCGAATCCGGCGGTGACCATTTCGTCGGCCAGATCGTCGAGCAACGCCAAATCCCAATCGTAACCGCCGAGTTCCATTTCGCCGTCGATCGCCAACGTGTCGAGCCGCCCCGGTTCGAGGTGCACGAGCGTGACGTCGAACGTTCCGCCGCCGAGGTCGAACACGAGGACGTTCATCGGCCGTCGGGATCCGCCCTCGGCCGATAGATAGCCCAGCGATTCCCCGAAGGCGATTGCCGCGGCCGTCGGCTCGTTGAGAATGTCGAGCACACGCAACCCGGCCATCTCACCGGCATCGGCGGTCGCTTTCCGGCGTGTTTCGTCGAAATAGGCGGGAACCGTGATCACGCATCGCGACTCGCGGCCGACGTTCCGGACGATGTTTTCCCGCACTTTGCGCAAAATGCAGGCTTGGATCACCGGCGGCGGCAATCGACGGCCCCGGATCGGGCGGCTGAAGGTCGGGCAT
>CAYVVR010000552.1:0-3046 GCA_964454655.1 uncultured Planctomycetaceae bacterium
GGTGCAGAACTTGAAGCCGCGGCGATACTCGAACTTATCGACCGCCCGCATCAGCCCGGCGTTTCCTTCCTGGATCAGGTCCAAGAAGCTCAAGCCGCGGTTACGGTACTTCTTGGCGATCGAGACGACCAGCCGCAGGTTTCCTTCCGACAGGCCTTGCTTGGCCTCTTGGTAGTCGGCGTAGACGCGTTCCAGGTACTTGACGCGATTTCGCAGGCTGGTGGGCGTCTCTTGAGTCGCCCGCAAGATATCGCGGTATTCCTTCAACCACGGTTCGCGTTCTTCCGGCGGCAAGCCCTTTTCGCGGTGGGCGTTGATGCGCGCCTTCAGTTCGTCGACGCGGCGGGAGAACTCGCGGATCGTCTCGAACAACGGCTCGAGGCGTTGGGTGCGCAACCCCAGCTCTTCGACCAGGCGGACGGCACGACGCCGACCCTGACCCAGCCGATGCCACGCAGCACGCCGCTCGCCCATCGGCCGCGACTTGCTCAGCGCGATGTGGTAATCGCGGCGGTTCCGCTTGAGGAGTTGCTTGACCGTCGCCAGGTTGTGCGGCAGACGACCGAGGATTTGTTCCTTCTCCAGGTGGCTGGTCACCGAGACCTGAACGGTCCGATCGAAGGGAAGGTTGCCGTCGGCCACGTTCTGTAAGATGCGGACGGCTTGCCGCATCACGTAGTCGCATTCCAACAGTTTCCGACGGAACTTCGCCCGCGAGATCTCGATCTTCTTCGCCAGCGCGATTTCCTGCTGGCGGGTGAGGAGGGGGATCTCGCCCATCTGGGTCAGGTACATCCGAACGGGATCGTCGGACCAGGACTCGCTTTCGGATCCCAGCAACGAGGCGACGTCCTCTTCTTCGGCTTCCGCCTTGGCGTCGTCGGCGCCGTCCTCCTCCTCGTCCAGGTCGTCGTCGACGTCTTCGTCTTCGGCGACCAGGTCGACGGCGTGGAGACCCAGCTCCTCTTCTTCGTCACCGGCGTCGGCAGGAACAAAACCGATCTCGTCCAACAAGGAATCGTGTTCGTACAACGCTTCTCTCCTTTAGGAGAAAACCCTGAATCAAGGCCTTCCGCTCGACCTACTTCCCCCCGACATCGCCGCGTGTGCGGTGCGTTTTCGGGCCGGTCCGGGGGGCACGTTGCTGTTTCGTCGATGAGTCTGCTTTACATTGAACCGGCCTACGCTATTCGGTTCCGTCGATTGTTTCGTGCGACGTCTCCGTCGTTGTCTTCCGCCGCGTTTCGCGTCTTCGCGTTGTTCGCTTTTCCTCGGTACAGGGTGCACGGTCCCTACCCGTGCGAGCCGGGGAGCCTAACGCACCGTCAGCTCGTACAGTGACCGGAATCCTTCCGAAGGAAAAGCTCAGGAACATTCACCGGCAGACCAACGGGGCAACTTGTGTGCTTCGGGGAGTCGTGTCTCAGGCTGCCGTATTCGGTCGCGGATCCGATGTCGGACCGACCGAACCGCCGGAGCCCGTTTCCCGCATTCTGGGAAACTCCCCGCCGAGACCGCCGCATCGAAATGCCAGAACCGGCCGTGCCCCACGGTGAACTTTAGAGGCGGGAGACTGCTTTCTCACCCGCGAGCCTCTTCTTACCGAGGCTAGGAATACCGGGGCCCGTCGCTCAATTCTACCCACGATTTTGCCGTTGTCCAGCGAAATTTTCGGCAAGTCGTGCGGCGAAGCTCGACCATTGTTCAGAAATGTTAACATGGAAAAACCAGGCAAAAACCGGGGCTTTCCTATCTTTCCCGGTCGATTCCAGGTTGCCGAAGAAATTTCTTCGGAGCCTGCCTGTGATTTACCACAGTTGGGACACCCCTCGCCGGCGAGCAAGGTTTCCCAGGTTCCGCTTCTTGCCTGTCGTTTGTGCTTTTTGTAGTCGCTCGCAACGACCGTGTTTGTCATGCGGCCTTCCCTTGCCTACGAACGATTACCGCGGGAGGTTCATCGTCGGAACCGCTGATCGGCCCCAATGTGGGGGTCGGTTTCGCTTTTCATCGGTCGGAAAGGCTCGCAAGTTGCACTCGATCCGAACAAAACCGGGCCCGAGACCGGCCGACACGCGGGGACCGACGCACTTTTGCGATATACTGAAAACATGAGCCGAACACGCCGATTCGTCGGGCCTGCCGTCGGCTCCCTGTGTTTTCGACGCAAGCCGCCGCCCGCCGGTTCACGAAATTCGCCGAATTGCGCAGGCGGGCGACCGCGTCTTCGAAGCCCCATTGCCCGGATCGCTTAGGCAACGTCATGCCCAAGTTCGAAATTTCGTGTCCTACTTGCGGAGCGAAACATCTCGTCGATCTGAAGCAAGCCGGTACGTCGCTTTCTTGCACGTGCGGCCGGTCGGTCGACGTTCCCTCGCGGTCGAAGCTGCTCGATTCCGACGCGATCATCGTCGACCAAGACGACGTGGGCGGCGATCACGAGACGAAACCGGTGAGTATCCGATACCTCCTCTTGGCCGGGGCCGCCGTGCTGTTGCTGCTTGCTGCCATCGGCGGCGTTTACGTGTGGGCGACCTGGCCCACGCCCGAGCCGATGAGCCACATGTACCCGCTCGACGCGTTTAACTATTGGGTGCACGTGCGGCAGGGCATCGACGCCGACTTGTTCGTGATCGAGAAACGATGGGCCGATGCACTGGCCTTATATCGCGGCTACCGAACGGCCTTGCTGGTGCTGGCCGGTGTGGGCGTGCTGTTGGGCATCTTGGGCTTCTTGCTGCCGACCGGCGAACCGCCCTTGGAAATCGAAGAGCCGGAATCGGAACACTCCGACGACGCATAGCCCCGCCGAGCCGATTCGCCTGCATTTACGGCACAGCGCCCTTTCCCAACGCGTGCCTTCATAACAGCTGATGCAAGGGGGGTTGAAGCAGGTCACACACTCTGTTTCGCCTACGGTTCTTTCTTGATGCCCGTGACTCCAACAACCATCTCCAAACGCGGGTGCTGGTCGAACGCCTTGTTCAGTCCTTCGAGCGTCACGTGTGTATGGGATACTTCGAGCGAAGTAAGCTTTTGCAACGGTGCG
>CAYVVR010000553.1:0-3045 GCA_964454655.1 uncultured Planctomycetaceae bacterium
GAAATACCGATCGAAAAAGGACGCTGTGTCGTGACGTTGGAGACGCCGCCGAGCGGCTACCGGGCGGCGTTCGTCGAGTTGCGATTCAAAGGACGCACGGGGCCGTACGCCCTTTCGTCGCTCGTGAGCGTCGTGCCCGCGACGTTTCCTTACCGTGTCGAAACCGGCGACGACGGGAAACCTCGCGTCGTTCCTAACGAATGAGCGCGTCGACGGTTCGGCGTCGTCAAAGTCCTTCGGCAGCCGCCGCGCGGCGGAGTTGACCGCACGCCGCGTCGATTTCATCGCCTTTGCGGTGTCGGATGGTGACCGTGACACCGTTTTTCGTAAGGACTTCGGCGAACCGGTGTACTGCGCGACGATCGGGCTTGCGATACGGCAATTCCCGAATCGGATTATACGGGATCAGGTTCACCAACGCATTTCGTCCGCGGAGTAGATCGGCCAGTTCGGCGGCGTGCTCCGGTCGGTCGTTGATGTCGGCGAGCAAGACGTACTCGTAGGTTATCCGCCGACCGGTTTTTTCGAAGTAAGCATCGGCGGCGTCGAGAATCTCGCGGATTCCGACCTTGCGGTTGACGGGCACGATTTCGTTGCGCAGTCGATCGTTCGGCGCGTGCAGCGAGACGGCCAGGTGATACGGGGCATCGGCTTCGGCGAGTCGGCGAATTCCCGCCGGCAAGCCGACCGATGAGATCGTGATCCGCCGGGCGCTGATGCCCAACCCCTTCTTGTCGGTCGCGACGCTCAAGGCCGGAAGCAGGTTCTCGAGGTTGGCCGTCGGTTCGCCCATCCCCATGACGACGATATGACTCAGCCGTTCGTCGGGCGGCAACAATCGTTTCAGTTGCAGAATCTCTTCGAGAATTTCACCGGTCGTCAAGTTGCGTTCGACGCCGTCGAGGCCGCTGGCGCAGAAGACGCACCCCATGGCGCAGCCGATTTGCGTGCTGATACACACGGTGCGGTTGCCCTTGTCGTCACGCAACAGCACGCATTCGAGACGCTTTCGGTCGTGCGTCTCGAGAAGCAATTTTTCCGTTCCGTCCGAGGCCGTGCGGTGCGTGACCACGCGCATCGACCAAATGGTGAACGTCGATGCCAGTTCTTCCCGCAACGACTTGGGCAAGTTCGACATGCCCGCGAAATCGATTCCCGGCGAATCGTACACCCAGCGCACGATCTGCGCCGCGCGAAAGCCGGGCAGTCCGCGCTCGGCACACCAAGATCTCAAACGTTCATGCGAATAATCGAGCAGGTGTTCCACGGGTATCCTCGGATCGGAAAGTAGGCCGGGCTTTTTCCATTTTTTCGACCTAGGGAATGAAAGCCAAGGGCGCCGTGCCGCGACGGCACGCGCAAAAAGACAGAAGCGGCCGCGACGAACGAGTTCGAGCCCGCCGGCTATACCCCGACAAAAGGCTTGTCTGCACGCGTGCCGATCGGGTATTTTACCGGCGACGGGGGGAAACTCGTCACGAAATGGTGGTTCCTCGAATCGGAGGTTGTCGAAAAGGGGGCGACCCATGAGCCGACCGTCGGAAGCATATTCACCGATGCCCGAGTTCTCTTCGCAGCCGGAAGGACCGCCGCAGCCGGGGATGTCGCCGACCACGAAGACGTTGTTGATCGTGTTGAGCGTATTCGGCGGATTTGTCATCTTGTGCTGCGGGGGATTTCTGGTCGTCAGCGGGTGGTTGGGTTATCGCATGGCCAAATCGACGACACAGGATCCCGTTGAAGTCGTCCGAATCGCCCAATCGATTTGTCCGCACGAGCTACCGTCCGGCTTTATGCCTGAGCTCGGCTTAGACACCGATTTTCCCATGAAGATGAAAATGGCGAGCTTCACCGACGGCAAAGGCACCGGGACGATTACGTTTTCCCTGTTGTCCACAGGTGATGACGAATCACTCGCCGGCGGCGAGATGAACGGGATCCGCGTGCCCGACGAACAGGACGTGCAAGGAACCGCCGAATATCAGGTGTTTCTGAGAGGCGCGACCGTGCCGGTGTACATTGCCGAAAATGAGGACATGGGAACATTTACGGCGATGGCGATGCATGAATCCGACGACGTCATGGCGGTCGTGCAAGTGGACCTTCAGACCGACGCCTACCCGGAGCCGCGGCCGATCGTGGAAGAATTCCTGCGGTCGATCAACCAAAAGGCGGGCAAGGGGGAAGATATTCGGAACCCCAACTACGTTTCGCCGGAAACCGAACCGGCAACGCGCGAGTAAACGGTCGTCGCCGAAAGAACGCTGTCAATCGTCGTGGAGACGACGTGTTCGGCCGAACCGATCGTCTCGGCTTGGAGGGAGCCTATGCCGATTCGCTGGGATGTATTGGGCGTCGGGGCGGTGGCGATCGACGATGTGCTGTTCGTGGAAGGTTTTCCTCGTCCGAACGAAAAACGCCGCGTGTTACAGGTCGTTCGCCGCTGCGGCGGCTTGACCGGCACGGCTCTGTTGGCCGCTGCCGCCTGGGGGGCTCGTTGCCGCTACGGCGGTCGTTTGGGGACCGACGAAGCCTCGCAATTCGTGGCGAAGTGTTTTCGCGAGTTCGATATCGCCATTGATGAGAACGCCGTATCGCCGGAACACGGCGTGGCGTATTCGACGATCGTGGTCGATACGACGTCGGGCGATCGCACGGTTCTGGCGCATCCGTGTGCAGGACTCGGCCCTATTCCGGGGCATCCCACCCGCGACGAGATTCGATCGGCCGGTTGCGTGCTGGTCGATCATCACAGTCCGGCTGAAACGGCGGCGATTGTGGAAACGGCCCGCGAGTTGGGAGTGCCGGTCGTCGCCGATCTGGAACGTCGCACGGAAGGTCCCTTCGATACGATCGTTGCCCGCATCGACCATTTGATCGTGGGAATCGGCTTTGCGCGTGCCTATCTCGATCGCCCCGAGGCGACGGCCGCCGAGCTGGTCGAGGCGCTTTGGAACGATGATCGGGTCCTGGTCGCGATCACCGAAGGCCACCGAGGCTGCACGTTTCGCACGTGCGACGGAAACGGGATCATGCACCAACCGG
>CAYVVR010000554.1:0-3043 GCA_964454655.1 uncultured Planctomycetaceae bacterium
GTATCGGCCTGTACCGCACCGAGTTTCTGTACCTCGGGAAAGAGACGCTGCCCAGCGAAGAGGAACATTACCGAGCGTATTGCGACGTGTTGGCGACCGCGGGCGACCGGCCGGTCGTGATCCGCACGTTCGACATGGGGGCCGATAAGGTTCCCGAGTTCCAGCTCACCGAGGAAGAACGCAACCCGTTCTTGGGGTTGCGCAGTATTCGTTTGGCGCTGCGCTTCGAACCGTTGTTGCGGACCCAGCTCCGCGCGATTTTGCGGGCGAGCGTCAAGGGGAACGTGCGGATCATGTTCCCGCTCATCTCGACGGTCATGGAACTGCGTCGCGCGAAGATGATCGTCAGCGACGTGATGGAAGACTTGCTCGAAGAAGGCATTCCCTTCAATCGCGACGTGCCCATCGGCATGATGGTCGAGGTGCCCGCAGCGGCGATCACGCTGTCGAACTTCGTACATGACGTCGATTTCTTCAGTATCGGTACGAACGATTTGGTGCAGTACACGCTGGCGGTCGACCGGGCGAATACCGACGTCGTGAGCCTCTACAATTCGAGTGATCCGGCCGTGTTGCGGTTGCTCAAGATGGTCATCGACACGGCGAGCGAACATAACATACCCGTCGGTATGTGCGGGCAAATGTCCAGTAGTTCGTTGTACACGATGTTGCTGTTGGGGCTCGGACTGCGCCAATTCAGCGTCGTTTTTCACGCTTTGCCCGAGATCAAGCAAGTGTGTCGGAGCGTGACGATCGAACAATGCCGTCGTGTCGCCGAACGTGCGTTGACGATGGAGAACGCCCGCAATATCAAGGCTTTCTTGCGGCAAGAGTTGAAATCGGTGTTGCCCGATCTGCCGCCGAGCGCCGCCCGGTGAACCCGCGGAAGAAACGCAGCGCTCGAAGCACGCGCGTGGTGCCCGCTATTGTCGCCGCTTTTCGGTAGTCGAGAGCGTGGGAGGCGAGCCGCCCCCGACGCGTCGCGTATCGCGCGAAACGGTTCGATGATCTGCCGCCGCCGGGAACGTTTCGATCGAAATCGTTTCGTCGTCGTCATCGGACCGGTGGCGAACTTCGACCGTGCCGTCTCGACGTAGGCGATAGGTGATTCCGCGCCACACGATTTCTCGACGAAACGTAACGGCGATCAAGGCCGTCCAGGCGAACAATCCCGCAAGCGGCCAAAGAAGAGGCTCGAAGCGGCACCAGCAAAATCGCTCGCGGGTTTTGGCGACGGTTTCACGGGGGGCAGCGACCTGCGAAGGAATTCGCTCGGTCGGGGCGTTTTCGCGATAGTAGGCCGTGCTCGTGCGGGCTAAGTAACCCCGCAGCGAATGGAGCGCCCACACGCCGCCCAAGGCCAGCGCGGCGGCAATACGCCCGTGGGAAAAGCAGGCGATATGCGCGATCAGGGCGACGGCTGCAACGTACGGAAGGGCCTGAAGCCCGACGGCAGCGGCCCACCAGCCGGGCATGATCCGCCGCAACAGAAAGAATTGCCGGGTGGCGAATTCCCACGCCGACGCCCAATCGAAGTCGATCACCGTTTCGGTCAGACAGGCCGGTTCGTATTCGATCGCCAGCTTCACGCGGTGCAGCGCCTTGGTGACGACGAGGTCTTCGCACAGGGCGCCTTCCCACAATCGGCGGACGTCGAGCGTTTCGAACAGGTCGCGGCGCATCGCCCAGGAACCGCCCCAAAGCATGTTCGGCGATCGACGGGCCAACAGCGTCGTGTAGCCCGCATTGACCGCCTGCACGACGGCCGTCGCCCATGCACTTCGTTGGGGCACGAGGGCGCGGTATCCGGTCGCGGCACCGACGGAAACGTCGTTCAGCCGGGCGGTCAACGCCTTCAGCCAATGCGGACCGACGGCGGCATCCGAGTCGGCAAAGGCCAAGATTTCAACGTCGTCGGGTAAGGCGGCCGTCGCCATCCGAAGGTTGTGCACTTTCTGGGATTCTCGATGCGTGCGCCCCACACAGAAGATCTCGCAACGTCGTTCGGGGTGCCGGTCGATTACCCGCCGAATGATCGCGTAAGCCGGATCTTGCGGCGAATCGAGGACGAAGCGAATTTCGTATGCCGGGTAGTCCTGCCGGAACAGGGTTTCGAGGTTCGATTCGAAATCGATGTCGAGCCCGCGGCAAGGGACGATCAGCAACACTTTGCCGTGTGGTCGCAAGCGAGGAGCCTCACGCCGGCGGCTGAGCGAGAACCGGCGATGCTCGTACGTTTGCAGCAGCAACAACACCGCCTGAATCAAGGCGGTGATTCCCAAGATCGCCGTTGCCGCCGTCCAAACGCCGTCCATCGAGAAAGGAATCCTTTCCTTGTTGTCGTGGATGGGACCGCGGAATCTCCGTCGACACGCGGATAGGAATGTCGGCGTCCCGCCCACTGCGAATCCCTCGCCGTCGATTCCTCGAAGATAGCCCTATTCGGTGGGATGGTCAACGCGGATCGGGGTGAATCTCCGGTCGGGTACGGTCGGGACCAAGACGAAAACACCGACGACCTGTTTTCGCTTCGACAGCCGGTTGCGACGATTTTTTGCTTTCGCACCCTCGCGGCGGTCCGAATTTCGAAACATAATACAGTTCGCTTGTCGCCGTTGCGGCAATGATAGGTTTGTGGGGGAATTCTCGATAGGGGGTCGGTTGCGTCGGCCGTCGACCGTGCGAATCTTGCGATTGCGCGTTCGCGCGGCGGGCGAGGGGCCGTCTCCGGGGATAAGATATTCGTCAGGAAGCGGGGACACCGTGCCTGGTCGATTTCCGGCTGTTTCACGTCCCTCTTACCGACGAAAGGAACCAGCGGCATGTCGTTTCGAATGGTCTGCGCCTTGTGGGCGGTGCTTGCCGTTGCGCCGATGTTCGGCGTGCGTGCGGTCGCCGCAGAACAAGAACGGCCCAACATCGTCGTTATCATGTCCGACGACATGGGCTTTTCCGACATCGGTTGCTACGGCGGTGAGATCCGCACGCCGAACTTGGACCGGCTCGCCGCGAACGGGCTTCGGTTCACGCAGTTCTACAACAC
>CAYVVR010000555.1:0-3039 GCA_964454655.1 uncultured Planctomycetaceae bacterium
GAACCGTGGTGACTACTGGCTGAACTGGGACTGGTGGGAATGCCGTGGTACGTTCGGTCGCGGAAACAAGGTCGTCGTCAGCTTCGCCGCGATTCCTGACGGCTCGAGTAACACGATCGCCGCCTCGGAATGTAAAATCGGCGTCAAGGGCAGCCGCAAAGTCACCGAGGCCTTTGCACGCGGCGTGAACTCGAACAACGGCTCGCCGCCGAGCTTGTGCCTGGCCGAAGTCGGCGCCAACAACGAGTACACCGGCAGCGTGGAAACCGGCGGTTGGCAAATCGGATGGCGATGGCCCGACAGCCGCACGCCGTACACGACGTACTATCCGATGCTGCCGCCGAACGGTCCCAGTTGCGGTCGAAACGCCGAGAACTGGGCGATCGTCACCGCCAGCAGCTACCACCCCGGCGGTGTAAACGTCCTCATGTGCGACGGTTCGGTGCACTTCGTGCAAGAAACGATCGACGCCGGTGATCCGACGTTGACCGTCTTCGATATGCCCAGCCCGCCGGTCCAAAGCAACCGGCCGCAAGATTACTCCGGCCCCTCGCCCTACGGTGTGTGGGGTGCTTTGGGCACGCGTGAAGGTGGTGAAACCGTCAAGTTGCCGTAACCCTGCTTCACTTCAACGTTCCATCTGAACCTCCCCATGAGAAGACTGTGGCGGTCCACGTGACGGCGGTCTTCGCACCCGCGGCGATTGGTATGCGGACGAACCAATCGCCGCTTTTTCTTTGCGCTTGACGCGCCCTACGTCAGAGGAAACGGTTCCATCAAAACGTCCGCGGTCGATCGCCGCAACCGCTCAATAGTCGGCCGATCGCTCGGCGAGGCGACCGTCTCCGATGAATCACCCGGCCCGACCATAAACGAAGAGGGCCTTCCCGCATGAACGGGAAAGCCCTTCTGGAGGATGATTTCGTTGATCGTAAGCGAAAACCCGAGAGGTTTACTCGACCGGGCGGCGTCCTTCGTGCCGCAGGCTTTCGACAAACTTCTTGGCCGCGACGTAATCCATCGGTTGGATCGACTTCATTTCTGCCTGAAGTGCCTTCAGCAGATTGTCGACCGCCTGATCCAAGACCTGGATTTGTTCGTACGTCAAAGTACCGACCTGGGCCCGCACGACAAACAAGGTTTCGATCGGTGCACGCTTGGTCGCGAACTTTTCGGCCTGCAACACCAAGGGCCAATTGATTCGTCCGGTCAGCGCGTCGAGATCGGCAGGACTCAACGGAGTCGGCTGTCCGGCTTGCGCGAGCCTCGCCAATTGCTCCATCGTAGGCCGGGGTCTGCTGTTGGCGGCCTTGTACTGTTCGTTACGTTCACGCATCGCGAAATACGTGTCGGCCCATAGCTTGCGGTTTTCGATTTGTCGGCGTTGGTACTCCGACATGTTGACCGCCGCCTGCGAATTCAGATAGTTGCGTTCACCGGCCGCACGCGCCATGGCAGCCGCCCCGTACTGAAGCCCCTGCGTCGGGGTCGTCGCTCTCGTGTCGATCCACGGCCGGCCCCAGTAATACTGCGCACTGGCCATGCCGCCGATCATGAGCCCGAGAACCGTTGCCGCGAAAAGTATTTTTTTCATTGTCTACGCCCACCCGTTCACGGAAAACACGTTCACTCCGTCATGCCCGCACCGAAACGCCCTGCAACGAATTCCCGAAATCTTAAACACCGAACACCGGTCGTTCGTTTCGGCCCTCATCGGCTGAAGATACCGGCCCAAACGTTTGTTCGAAGTCGCTTGGAATATCTTGGCGGAAAATCGGGCAATGTTGATTGTTGACCCAAACAATTTCGCCCGTAGTATAGTAGCAATGTCGCTTGGGGAGTCAAACGGTTCTCCGGGGCGTTTGCTTTTCTGTCACACAATGCCAACGGGAGAACTTTCCGATGTTGCGTCTGTTGCTTGGCCGAGTCGCTCTTTCGGCGTCCGTCTTGCTGTTCTCGGCCGTCGCTCCATCGGTTTGGGGGCAATCGGTCGATCAACTGTTGAGCTCCCTCGATCCGAATCAAGAACACGAAGCCGTTGTTAAAATCGACGGGCTGGGCCAACTAGGAGAAGCTGCGAAACCGGCGGTCGAAAAGTTGATCGCCCTAAGTACAAGCGATTCGCCCGTCATTCGGGCTCATGCCCTGCACGCCTTGGGTAAGATCGGCGACACGTCGGAGGCAACGACCAAGGCCGTCCTGCGGGGTTTGGGGGATGACGATCCGGTCGTCCGCCGTGCTGCGGTAAGTGCTCTCGACATGCTCGACGTCTCGGGCGAAACCGTTTGGCCGCTGTTGATCGAACGCCTGGAAGACGCCGACCCCGGCGTTCGTCTGCGAACGATCGCAACGATCGCCGAGCACGGCGATGCGGCCGTTCCAGCCTTGATCAAAGCGCTCGACGATGACGACACGGCCTACTGGGCCTGCCTGATTCTGGCGGAAGTCGGCCCCGACGCGGCACCGGCAACGGCAAAGCTGACGGAGCTGCTCGACCGGTCTCAGTCGCCCGATGTTCGACGGGAAGCCGTCTTGGCGCTGGGTGCGATCGGTCCCAAGGCGGCATCGGCCAAGCCGAAGCTGACCGAGCTGTTGGAGGATCCCGTCCAGGCCGTCCCTGCGATGTACGCGCTCGTGCGAATCGGCGACCTCGACGCGGCAATCGTCGAGAAGATCGAGGCGTTGACGAGCAACGATGATCCGATCACCGCGGCCGCTGCATCGTGGGCATTGGCCAAATTGAATCCCGACGACGAGTCGCGCATGCAAGAGGCGGTCTCGCGCTTGATCGAGCAAGTTCTCAATTCCGACCGATCCATTCGCCGGGGCGCATTGGCGGCCCTTTTGGAATTGAATCCGCCGCAGCGCATTGCCCGGCCCATCGTCGCCAAGGCACTTCGAGCCGCCCGTCCCGAGACGGCTGAGGAAATCGTCGGTTTCATTGTTCACCGGATGGGCGACCGGGCGGTACCGGTCTTGGCTCGCGCGTTGCATTTTCCGGCCTTGCGTCGCGCAGCGGCCTATGCCCTGGGCGACTTC
>CAYVVR010000556.1:0-3033 GCA_964454655.1 uncultured Planctomycetaceae bacterium
CGGTACAGCTCGGGCATGTTCGCCCGGCTGGGGTTCGCCGTCGCCGCGCACCTCGAACCGGAAATCTTGCTCGTCGACGAAGTCTTGGCCGTCGGCGATGCCGCCTTTCAAGCGAAGTGCTTGGGCAAAATGCGACACGTCGCCGGAGAAGGGCGAACGGTCATCTTCGTCAGCCACAACATGAAAGCGGTCACGCAACTTTGCACGCGGGCGGTGGCGTTGGAGCGGGGACGCGTCGTCATGGAAGGCCCCGCCCAAGAGGTCGTCACCAACTACCTGACCAAGGCGTTCGACCTGAAGGCCGTCGGATGCACCGACCTGCCCGACGATCCCGAGTCGCCGTTGGTCGTCCGCCGCATCAAGATCGCCGCCGAAGACGGCATTCCCGGCACGCTTTTTCCTCGCAGCAAGCCGCTTCGTATCGACATCGAGGGCGAGGTTCGCCGGCCGGGACGCTACATCGTCGCGCTCGACGTGCGGACGTTGGACGACGTGCTCCTCTTCCGCACGCACAGCTTCGAACAAGATCGTTCGTTCGGCATCTTGGACGAGGTCGGTCCGTTTCGACTGCGTTGCACGATTCCCGGCGATTTGTTGCCGGGCGGAAAGTACATCGTCGGCCTGGTGACCGCCGAACGAGGCCTGCGCGAGTTGCAAAATCGACGTGCCGTCCTCGAATTCGACGTGTATCAGGACGCACCGCTGCGGGGCTCCGACATCATGAGCTGCCCGGGGCTGTTGACACCCCATTGCCTTTGGGAGAGAACCGACTGATGCCCACCAGCGAACCGAGAACCCTGTCGGTCGTTCACGATATCATCTTGCGATTGGCGCCCGCGAGCGTGATCGACGTCGGCGTCGGACACGGCAAGACGGGCGTGCTCGTCCGCGAATTCACCGACATTTGGGCGAAGAACTATCATCGCGACTCGTGGCGGACGAAAATCTACGGGATCGAGGCGTTCGCCGATTACCGGAACGCCTTGTGGGATTACGCCTACGACGAAGTGCTCGTCGGCGATGCCGCCGAGTGCCTGCCGCGGTTGCCGGATGTCGATTTGATCGTCGTTCTCGACGTGTGGGAACATTTCCAGCGCGAGTACGGCGAACGGTTCCGCGAAATGTGTCTCGAAAAAGCCGATTACCTGTTGGTGTGTACGCCGATCGAGGTCCACGAACAAGGGGCCGTGTTCGACAACGAATACGAACGGCACGTCAGCGAATGGACGCCCGACGATTTCCGCAACGTCAAGCATCGCCTGGTCGCTTCGACCGGTTTCGATTGGGTGCTGCTGCTGTCGAACAAGAAGGCCGTACCCTATGAAGTGTGGCGTCGGCATCGGCGGTGGGAGCATTTTCGCCGCGGATGGCGAGCCTTCCGCCAGGTGAGCAAATACAAGAACTGGTGACGCGACCAGCGCGTCGAACCGCTACCCGCACAACGATCGTTCGTACGATACGGAGACTTCCATGCGATATTTGATTACCGGCGGCGTGGGATTCATCGGCTCGCACCTGGCCGAAAGTTTGCTGGCCGACGGCCACGAGGTCGTGCTGCTCGACGACTATTCGACCGGCAAGCACGAAAACGTCGCGCACATCGACGGCCATCCGCATTTGCGGATCGTTTACGGATCGGTGACCGACGAATCGATCACCTACGAATGCGTCCGCGAGGCCGACGCCGTGTTTCATTTGGCCTCGGCGGTGGGCGTGCGGCTGATCATCGAGCAACCCGTCAAGACGATCGAAACGATCGTCGAAGGCTCGATGACGATCCTCAACGCAGCGGCACGATATCGACGGCCGATCTTGTTGACCTCGACCTCGGAAGTCTACGGCAAATCGCAGCGGGTTCCCTTCAGCGAAGAAGACGACCTGGTCATCGGGCCGCCCACCTATCGACGTTGGAGCTACGCCACCGGCAAGGCCCTCGACGAGTTCTTGGCGTTGGCGTATTGGCACCATTCGCGGCTGCCGGTGATCATCACGCGATTGTTCAATACCGTGGGGCCGCGGCAAACGGGGCAGTATGGGATGGTCATTCCGCGATTCGTTCGCCAGGCGATGCGGAACGAGCCGATCACCGTCTACGGCGACGGGAAACAGACCCGTTGCTTCACGCACGTCAAAGACGTAGTCGGCGCCCTACGCAAGCTGATGGAAACGCCCTCGTGTCGCGGCCAGGTCTTCAACGTCGGCAACGACCAGGAAATCTCGATCGGCGAATTGGCCGAACGCATCCGCGACATGACCGGCAGCGAATCCGAGATTCGCTACATTCCCTATGAAGAAGCCTTCGGCTCGGGCTTCGAAGACATGCTGCGTCGCGTGCCCGACTTGACGAAGGTCCGCGAGGCCGTCGGCTACAAACCGCAGTACACGCTGGACGACATCCTTCGCGAAGTCATTGCCTGGATGCGGGAAACCGACCGCGTGTGAGGAATCGACTTTCCATCCGCACCTTTCGCCGGTAGACGGCACCTTCGAGATCGATCACACCATGCGAATTTTGTTTACCGGGCTGTCGGGGTCGATTCACCTCGTGCGTTGGATCGAGCAGATCCAAGGCCGCGGGTGGGACATTCATTTGTTCCCGACACCGTATTTTCGTATCCACCCCGAGCTGAAAGACGTGACCGTCTACGACCTGGAAGACCCGGCGGCTGCCGCGGCCGATCCGACGGTTCGCAAGGTGGATCGCTTCGGCACGGCGTGGGGACGTTCGTGGCGACTGCCGGGACGCTACAAAGCTGCGAACATCGCACGACACGTTCAGCCGCGATTCGAAGATCAGGCGTGGCGTTTGGCCCGGTTGATCGACCGCTTGCAACCCGACATCATCCACTCGCTCACGTTGCATCGGGGAGGGCTGCCCGTCCTCGACGCGAAGCCGCTGTGTCGTAAGCCGTTTCCGACGTGGATCGTGAGCAACTGGGGCAGCGATCTGTTCTTGTTCGGACGCACGGCGAAGTACCGCGACCGACTGAACCGCATCCTCGCCGAGTGCGACTATTACTGGTGCGAATGCAC
>CAYVVR010000557.1:0-3030 GCA_964454655.1 uncultured Planctomycetaceae bacterium
ACTCCTTGTTCGTGGTCTTCCCCAGGACGAAATACGGGGCGGGGACGGCGCCCGCAATTTGCACTCGCAACGGCACTCGCGCAAGCGGCGCAGGCACCTCGTTCGGAACTTCGATGTAAATCGGTCCGCCGAAGGGGTTCGCTGCGCCGACGACGTGCCTATCGATCGGAACGGAAAGCGTGATTTCCGAGGGCCGCTTCTTCGGCTCGCGCAGTCGGTCCTTGTGGCATCCGATTCGCAACCGCAGCTTGGCCGTCAGCCAAGGGACCGGCACCTGCACTTGTACGGCCTCGCCCGGCGCCGCATAAAGCCCCGTGCTGTGCCACCGGGAAATGCGAGGATCGAGCACGATCGTGCGTATGACCCGCGGGGCATCTTCCGGGACGGCCCCGGGAAACGTCTCGGCGGTGGGATCGGGCGACACCGCCTGCACAGGCTTCCGGCTGAGCGGCACATCACGTCCAAGGGCCGTGCCCATCGCGAACCACGACGCGCCCAACATCATCGACAACACGATCGGCCCGAGAGGGTTCCAGCCAGTTTTCGTCTGCGACATCGCTTTCGAACGACTCCTGATGCTCGTAGAAACAAGGAACGGGTGGGATTATGTTCCGAGGAAGGTGCGCCATGCCCGGCGGGTGAACATCCGGGAAGTCCGCCTTCGCGGCACAACGCAATCGACACCGGCGAGCATAATTACCCCGGTACCGAAACGCAACGTCGCCGCCTGTCGGTGCTTACAACCACCGGAAAACGGTGCGTCACCAATGCACCACGACGTTGAACGCTTCCCCAGCCCGCACGATCACCGGTTCGGCAAGCGTGATCGTGACGCGTCGTCCTTCGCGATGTACGTTGGTTTTTCGTGCCGTTCCCCGCTTTTTCGGTTTCAAGAAGCGTCCCCGATCGCCACGTGACATGCGCTGCTCCCGCAGCTTCGTCGTCCGTTTACCACTGATAGACCCACACGTAGGTCGTATAAGTCGTCGGAGGCGCCCTCCAGGTTTGCATCCGCGGGTTATGTCGTTGATTCCCGATTTGTTCTCCACAACGCAGTGTGAGACGTACTCCCTTTTGGAAAACGATCGGATCCTCTTCATGAAACCGGTATGCCGAGAAACTATGATCCTCTTTGTTCAAATGCGTCAAGCCGGCAACATCGGTATGGTACATGCCGCGGTTGAAAAAGTACGTGCCGAGAAAGTAATCTTCCAGCCCCGACGAAAGCAACGTCGGCTCGGTCGAATCATCGAAATATGCCCGCACGCAGCTTTCCAGAAAGGTAAACGCCGTGCTTCGTGCCGCGATCGTGACTTGGTAAAGCATTCCTGCCGAATCGACATCGACGATGTCGAATTCTTCCAGCGGCTGGGCGGTGTAATTTTCGAGTTTGTAAAGATGCAACCGAGCCGAGCTCGGCAATCGCACGCCGCCGAATTCAAGCGGCAAGTTTTCAACACCGCGGATGATGTACCAGAATCGCTTGTTCTTTTCGTCGCCGGGAGCCAATTGGGCCGTCACACGAATGCGTTCGCCGAACGGAATGCGATACGTGTTGTACACTCCCGAAGGCTGACCGGTCTTGCCGATGCGTTTCGTGCCCCAGGGGGCGAACTCGTCGCGAAATCCGATACCGTGCCCCAGAAACAGTTCGAAATCGATGGACGGCTTCTCTTCTCCATCGACGTAAATACGAATGCGTGTCTCTTCCCAGCCCGGCCAGTTGCCGCCAAACCACATATGGGTCAAACAACCGGTCCCCTCGTAGGTGAACAGCTCGGCCTCCGTTTTGCTCCCTTCGGTAAACGGGTACACGGCCTTTCCTGAAGTTCCGAACGTTTTCAGTTGCATGAAGTCGCTCGACGGTGGTTCGGCCGCGACTCCATCACCAAGCAGCATAACCGCGAACAACGACGCAACCGCCGCACGCGATCGCCAATGGGCGAGAATATTGTTGTCCATCGTGTTCAACTCCCATGAGCGCAGAATGTGCCTGCCACGAACCGCCGCCTTCGACGGTCCTCGATACGCGTCGGGCTCGTAGATGCCGTTGCCGGTCGATCGAAACCGACAACCGCTACTTCTTCGCGCTGTCCAGCAAATCGACCATCGCTTCGCCGAACGCGTAGCCGATCAACGAGAAGATCTTGGCATTGCCCAAATAGTGATAAGGGGGTTGATTACCCATCTTCGAGAATTTTTGTTGGGCTTCGGGATTCGTCCACTTCCGCTTGATCCAGTAGGTCTTGACCAAATCGGCGGCGATCTTGTCCCAGTATTTCCAGGTGGGAACCGAAGCCACATTGCCTTTGAACTCGGGATAATCGGCCACCGCCGCCTGCGCCTTGCGGATATCGGCCATTCGCTGGTTTTCCTGGGCCGATTCTTCGCCGCCGACGCCTAGCTGGCCGACGACGAACGGTGCGTTCGGCACGCCCAGATCTTTACGCAAATCGCGAATGAAGCACGCCAGATTCTTTTCGTACGCGGCGACACGATCGGCGTTTACGTAATCGTTCCAGCCTTGGAACCACACGAAACCCGCGATCTCGTATCCGCGATCGCTATAGTCGGGGATGATTTCAGGAAGCGCCGCCACGGCCTGCTTGACAATGTCGATCGTCTGGGTGTAGTACGGGCCGACCTCGCCCCCGGCACTGGGCGGACGAAAATCGACGTCCAGGCTCTTTCCGCCCCATGCCGCTTTCACGATCAACACGGGATTCTCGAAATAGTCGCCGACCACATGACCGAAAAACAGCTCGGGGCCGATTTTCTCGTCGTTCGCACCGAACCCCACGGTCAACCTGCCGATTTTCAACTCACCTTCGCGACGCGGGTAATACACCCACACATCGTCACGTTCGACGAAGCTGCCGTCGGGTTTCTTCACCTTGGACAAAAGGTGTCCGTAGGTCGGATCTTCCCCCAGCCAATCGAGCGTACTCACGGCCCCTTGGCCTTGCATGTTCGATTGGCCGATGAGCACGAACACCTTGACCGGCAGCTTGTCGGCAGCCTGAGCGAAAC
>CAYVVR010000558.1:0-3026 GCA_964454655.1 uncultured Planctomycetaceae bacterium
GTCGTCGCCGGCGAGTCGGCCGTTTGCGATTGCATTTGGCGTCGCGACGGCTTTTGCATGGCTTTAATGACCGCCGTGCTCACACCGGCTTGTTGCAAATTGATCAAATCCTGAGTCGTCGGCGGATGCTCCATGCCGTTGATCTCGATATGATTGATGATCAACTCTTCCGACACGCCGGCGGCCGTCATGGCGATCACGTCGTCATACGTCACAGCCCCGGCGCTGAGTTCGCGGCCGAGTTGGGCACGAATGCGAGCTCGGTTTTCGGCGTCGATTCGATCCAACGCGTCACCGATCGTGGCACCGGTCATGGCACCGATACCGGCCCCGATAGCGGTTCCTGCGGTCGGATTGCCCACGGCGTCGCCGATCAACGCCCCGGTTCCGGCGCCGATTAGCCCACCCACCAAGGCACCTTGTTCGGACTGCGTGCGACAGCCGCTCGCCATTGCCGTCAGCACAACGAATAACACGCCAAGTCCCCGAGATCGCGTAAGCATTCCCAAAGTCTCCACCTTGTCGCAGACGCCGCGTCGATGTGTAATCACAATGACGAATGAGAAGATTGATCGTTCGTGATGGCGAACGGCAGCAACACACACTCGTAACCTCGAAAATGAAGAAGCGTCTCTCGCTTACTCCATTTCCAACGGCACAAGTCTGAGAAAACTTTGAGGAAGTTAGCAGGTCGAACTCCCAGTCACAATATCAATTACGCCCCGAGAAAAGATGGGAAGAATAGGCAAAGCAGCAGGCGAGAGACTCAGCGATTATCGGCAACAGGCGACGTCCGGAGGCTGTGAGCGCCGGCGAGGAGTCGTGGGCGTGATTTGTCGAAACGACCGGTTGCTGGTCATTCGGCGTGCCGATGGGGTGGCGGCACCGCGGAAACTCTGCTTTCCCGGCGGTGGTATGGCACCGGGGGAATCGGAGTCCGAAACGCTGATTCGTGAACTAGACGAAGAGCTCGCGATTCAGATCAAACCGGTACGACGTCTTTGGGAGAACATCACCCCTTGGAACGTCCATTTGGCGTGGTGGTTGGCCGACATGCCGCCCCACGCCGTTCCCGTGCCGAATCCTGCGGAAGTGGCCGAGCTTTTCTGGCTGACGACCTCGGAGCTGCGGGCCCATCCGGACCTTTTGGAAAGCAATCTCGCGTTTCTCGACGCCCTTGAAAGCGGGGCATTTTCGCTGAACTTGTGACGTCCTTCCCGCGAGGGTATCAACGTTGTCGCTCTACGTTCCGCGGGACCGCCGTATGGGGATGATATCGGCGGTTGAAGATTGCGGGATCGAACGGATCGCGAATTGTACCTTCGGCGGCGTCATCGTGATTGGATGGTAGGCCTTTCGTGGATGCAGACGCCTTCGCGGTTTCCGGACGTTGAAACACCGCTTGGAAACTGGGGCTGGGCGTTTGCATGGCAGCCGCCGGCACTACGCCCGAGGACGGCGACGAACCGGCCTGCGATGCCGTGTCGGGAAGTTCTCCCCCGAGCTCACGATAAATGGCTTCCAATTCGGCGAATCCCTCGTCATCTTCACCGACCGGAGCCGTTCCAGACGCGGCCGATGGCGAAGGGGGAGCGTCGAGGCGTAACGGGGGAACGTCACCGACCATGGGGGGCGATGGTGTCTCGTTTTGTGTAGGCTTTTGCGTCACCGCTTCCACCCATGCCAGTAACTTCCGGTACTGAGCCAATCGTCCGCCCGAGAAAACGGGGGCCGGCAATCCGCCGTGCGGCTGCGATGGAACGACCAACAAGGGACTCGCTCCCGGGGAGTTGTAGTCGATCCAGCTCAGGGTTCTTCGTAGGTTCGTCAAAGCTTCGTGCGGTGTCAGCGTGCCGCGGCGCAGCGAGTATAGCCTCAAGTTTTCCGCCGCGCCCATGCCGTGACATCCTGAAACTGCGCAACTGTTGGCCAAAATCGGTTGAATGGTGCGGGTGTATTGGACGGCAGCATCGCCCGGCAACGTTTGCATCAATTCGACCAACTCTTGTTGGGCCGTTTTCCCCTCACCGAAATTTGGGGCCGCTGGCGTCGAGACAACCTTCGATTCGGATGCAGATCGATCCGACTTTCCCACCAATGCCGCAGCATCGAGGCGTGCTTCAGCGATCGGTACCAAGGGGTGATCGGGGGCCAGGGCACGGGCGATCACTAATTCTCGACGCCCCTGTTCAATCAATTGATAGCGGGCACACCACATCGCCAAACGAAGGTGCGACTCGACGTCGTTCGGCATAAGGCGTGCGGCTCGACGGCGGTAGATTTCGTCGAGATCGGCGGCGACATCGTCGACATCGCTCGGACGAAGATAGATTTCTCCCGAGTCGACGGCGATTCGCCAGCGGTCGCCCCGCTCGAGAATTCGACCTTGAATCACATTGCCGTTTCGCAGAAGAACCACCTCGGCGACTGCCGGCCGACACAAGGCATACGTGGCAATGATCGCCGAGCCCAGTAGAATGCTGAGTAGGATGTTCCCGGATCGATTGTTCACGGTGCATCACCGACCTACGAAGTACTCGGATTCCGACCACGATTGCCGGAGATGTTCTACGACAATGCCGGAACTCCGGTCAAGGTCGATTGTTACGTCGCAAGGGAGAACGACCAGCAATGGAGCGACGCGAGGTGTATTTCAGCGGACGCGTCCAGGGCGTGGGATTTCGCTACACGACCGAGCGAACCGCAAGATCTTATCAAATCACCGGTTACGTCAAGAACCTTCCGGACGGTCGCGTCGAATTGATCGTCGAAGGCGAATCGACGGAGATCGATCGATTTTTGGAGGATCTAAAACGCAAGATGGGCGGTTACATTCGAGATGTGCAGACGGCGGTTCGGGCGCCGACCGGCACGTTCGACGGCTTCAGCATTCGGTATTGACGACACGAGCCCCTGTGAGAGTCGTTGAGAGAGCGGATTGTAGGGGTTGGGAGGAATGGGAAAGCCGATCGTCCAGCTGCCTGGGGTATGGAATGGCCGATGAAGTGACGAAACGGCTGCGTTCC
>CAYVVR010000559.1:0-3020 GCA_964454655.1 uncultured Planctomycetaceae bacterium
CCGCGTGTCGGCGAAGGGACTCGACGGACAACGGTACGCGTCGACCTTCACGTTGTGCAGAATGTTGCGGATCTTTGCCGTGTTCGGGTTACCGCTGCCCAACCAGTAATTGGTTTGCGTGCCGAAACCGATAGCGGCCAGTTGGTCATACAACGATCGTTGTTCGACGTACGGCAGCATGAACACGAAAGCCGTGGGGCCGTGTTGGCCCGAGGTCATCACGACCGGAGGAAAGCACTTGTACGAGTCGTGATAGTTTTGTGCAGCCAAGCCGAGCTGCTTCAGGTTGTTCGAGCACTGGGCTCGACGAGCAGCCTCGCGGGCGGCTTGCACCGCAGGCAACAACAAGGCGATCAAGATGCCGATGATGGCGATCACCACCAGCAGCTCGACCAGGGTGAAACCTCTTCGAGTGACGCGCTGAACCATAGCTGACTCCTACCTACCCAAAAAATCAAACATGAAAACCGAGTCGGGAAACGCGAGACGACGTCTTGTATGCACAGAATATCCCCAGGGAATCTGCGCATTCCCGACGTGATGAGCACAACACGACAGCAAACGTAGAGCCTCTTTCGCCCGAATCGGGCGGCACACCTCTTCTCGACTCGAGACTGTTCCGAACGAGGTGGGAAACTGGGGGAAACTATAGGTATTATGGTCGTTGGCTTGCTTTAGTTCAACAAGGGTAGATGGTTTATTTTTTTTGCAAAAAAGTGGGCGCATACAAAGGCCGTCTAGGCCGAAAAAACTGGCGTGACGCGTGTAAGAAATTTTTCGATTTTCCCCGGCCGGCACGCTCGCTTGAATGCCTCAGTTGGGGGGCAGAAGACAAGAAGGCAATCGTCTGCCTCGGCAAGAAATGACTCCCGGCCGAGCCGTTCAGTGGAGGGGCATGGGACACCAAAACCAGGCCCGACCGGGAGCGCATACGGGAAGCGGGGGAATCACACAGCTTCTCGGCAAAGATGCAACGGCACGAAGCCGCGGGCCGCAATGCGAACGTCTAGCGGCGGTTATCGAAGCCTTTCCAAGGATGAGCTATCTCAAGCATAGCTTTTTTCGCGATCGGAGAGCGGACCGGCTCTTTTCGATGTCGCTGGAAAGCACTTGGAAAGGGTGTGTTTATTGGTTGTGTTGGTTAGGCAAGCAGCGGTCTTGTTTTGGGCTGGGCAGCTGTTGCGGGTGACTGAAACGGTGGCTGTTTTCTCGGCTGCGCGGCACGCGTCCTGTCGTTTCGGGCTTCTCGCCCCGCTTTCGTCGAACCGGCGGATCGACGGTGGACGATGTCTCCACGGGGGAAGTGTGTTCACTTGTCTGCCGTTTCGGTCTCGTAGCGACGGCCACCATTTACACGAGGAAACGATAGCCATGTTTCGTTCGGGAATGACGGGGATCGGCGTTTTGCTGGTGAGCGCCGGGCTTGTTTGGGGACAGTACGGGCTGACCGGGGCGCCCGAGTTGATGTCGTTTCCGCAAAATTATCCTGCGGCGCAACCGCCCCAAAACGTGAACAACATGCCGGCGTCGTATGGATATGCGTCCGGCAATATGCCGCAGGCTGCACCGTATTCGCAGCCGCCGGCGGCTGCGTTCAACCAAGTGCCCGGACCGCAGTATCGTCCGCAGGTTGCACCGCAAGCGGCATACTATCCGGCGGTTCCGCCTTCGCAGCCGGCTATGCCCTACGCCGTCCCGCAGCAATCGCCGTCGCCGACGCAGTTCGGCGGCCGATTGATTCCGACGGCCGCGACGGCACCGGCGCCGGCGACCGAGGGTGAAGAACCGCTGTTGTTGGAAGCCCCGTCGCCTGCGACGTCTTCCGCCGAGCGGGTCAACCTAATGAACCGCATGCTCGGCGCTCAAGACGGGGAGACGCTCGAGGCCCCCGTCATGCCCGACGGCATCGAGCCGGAAGACGACGATTGGAGCTTCTTCGGGACCGAAGCCTGCCCCACGTGCGGTTCACCGTGCGGTGATTCTTGCACGCCGCCGGTGCTGTGGTACGTCGATGCGGCCGGGTTGATCATGGGCCGAAACGATGCCAACCGCGTGTGGTTCTCGTACCAATCGAACAACAATGCAAACCAGATCATGCACAGCCAAGATGCCCGCACGGGATGGCAGGGCGGTTGGGAGATCACCTTGGGGCGATATCTCGGTGGTCCCACCGGTAGCTGCGGCCTGTTGGGCGACTGCAATCCGTGTGCACGTTGGGCGATCGAAGCCACCTATTGGGGCATCGCCGACATGGAGGGCGACGCCTCGGTCACGGACCCTTCTTACGTGAGCACACCGTTGATGTTCACCGACGTGGTTTACGCCGATCCGTCGATTACCGATCCGGTCACCGATTTGTTCTTCGGTGTGTACGAACATAAGCTGGAACGCCGCAACGACTTCCATAGCGTGGAATTGAACCTGGTACGGCGTCGAGTCGGCGGAATGCCGCACGGGCTCGGCGTCGATTGGTTATGCGGCGTCCGCTACTTCCGCTTCGACGAAGAACTGCTCTTCGGCTCGAAGGCCCACAACGGGGCATGGGGGGCAAGCCCGACCGAAGAAGGTTTCCTCTCGGATCGCACCGAGAACAACTTGGTGGGCTTCCAGTTCGGTTTCGACATGCGGTATTACCTGGGGTACAACCTGACGCTCTCGTGCGTGCCGAAGATCGGTATCTACGGCAACCACATCCGGAATCGCTTCAAGGCGTACCGCGGCGACGGCGAGGTGTTCGGTCCGAATCCGACGCCGCCGGTGGGGGATCCCGTTTCGGGTAGTTATCCCGTCAACTCGACCGACGACGCTCTTTCGTTCCTGACGCAAATCGATCTGGGCGTCGATTGGCAAATGACGCCTCGCTGGTCGGCGTTCGTCGGATACCGGGTGGTGGTGGCCACCGGCATCGCCTTGGCCGACAACCAGTTTCCGCCGTACGTCGTCGATATCCCCGAGATTGCCGACATCGACACGAACGGCGAACTCGTGCTACACGGCGGCGTGGCCGGGTTGACGTACAC
>CAYVVR010000560.1:0-2999 GCA_964454655.1 uncultured Planctomycetaceae bacterium
GGTTGCGGCGTCGGTGGTGTTGCCTCTGCGGCCGGCCACGGCGGCGGTGAAGCCGGGGCTTCCTCGGCGGCAGCTTCGGTCGAAACGTCGCCCGCGTCGTCTTCGGCTTCGCCGGCTTCCGGTTCGACCGTCAAAATGGTCTGGCCGACCGAGACGGTGTCGCCTTTCGAAACGTGAATCTTCTCGATCTTGCCCGCGATCGGGCAAGGGATCTCGAGGACGGCTTTGTCGGTCTCGAGTTCGATAACACCTTGGTTACCGGTGATCACGTCGCCTTCCGAGACGAGAATGTTGACGACATCGCCCGACTCGACATTCTCCCCTAGATTAGGGAGCACAAATTCCTTCGCCATGCTACCAAAACCCTCTTCGTGAGGTAGTTTACGTTGAACAGCTCCTCTTCTCGGCCGGGCGGATGCCGTACACGATGACGCTCGACGCCCGAAAACCGATCGGGAAATGGGATTCAGTTGAATTGGTATTCTAGCGCGGCGTCAAATAAAGGGACAGCCCCAACCCCACCCGGCGGTGAGATTGGGGCCGTTCCGAATCGTTCGGTGAACGCCTTGTCCGCATTCACGACCAGAGGTTTGCCGTCACTTGCGAAGGTTTCCCACCCCGATCTCGCGAGCCTTCAATTGCGGATCGGCAGGCAGCGGCAGTTGCACGCGCGTGCCTGTTTCGGCCGCTTGGTATACCGCCAAGATGATCTCCACCGACCGGCGACCTTCCGGACCGTCGATCAACGGCTTGCGTCCGGTTCGAATGGCGTCGACGACGTCGGCAAACTGACGGGCGTGCCCGTGATGCCCGATCGCAGCAGGATCCGACGCCCCGCCCCCGCCGCTTTTCTTCTCGGCCATGGCTTGCTTGACGGCAGCGTCTTCGTCGGTTTCTTCGGCGAAGTCCCACTTAATGATGTCCTCTTCTTCCATGACGGCCGACCCCTTGGTGCCGTGCAACTCGATCCGTTTGAGATAGCCCGGATAAGCGGCGGTCGTCGCTTCGATGACGCCTACGGCGCCGTTCTTGAACCGCAACAAAGCCAAAGCGACGTCTTCAACCTCGATCCTTTCGTGAGCCAACAGTGCCGTTTCGGCCTGGATTTCGACGGCATCCCCCATCAACCACGCCAACAGATCGACACTGTGAATCGACTGGTTCATCAAGGCACCGCCGCCGTCGAGCGCCCACGTTCCGCGCCAAGCACCGCTGTCGTAGTATTCTTGTGTTCGCCACCATTTGACGAAGGCGTCACCGATCGTCAACCGCCCGAACTTCCCCGACTCGACCGCCCGCTTCAAAAGCTGACTCGACTCGTGAAACCGCGAGGGAAAAATCGTCGAAAGCACGACTCCGGCCTCGCGACAGGCGTCGATGATCGCGTCGCATTTTTCGAGCGTGATTTCCAACGGCTTTTCGACGATCACATGCTTACCGGCCTTGGCGGCCGCGACGGCCGGTTCCATGTGCGCACCGCTGGGAGTCGCAATCGTGACGACGTCGACTTTGGGGTCGGCAAGCATCTTGTCGAGGTCGTCGTAGGGCGTGCATCCGAATTCGGCCGCCAGTTTTTCCGCCGCCTCTTTCCGCACGTCGAAACAAGCGACCAATTCTGCATCTTCGACGTCGGCAATCGCCTTGGCGTGAAACTTGGAAATCAGCCCGCACCCCACAATTCCGAAACCGTACGCCATCGTTCGTATTCTCCTTCGTAGACGTCCCTGGGACCGGAGGTTCGTTCGGCAATCGACTTTCGAGCGGCAAACGCCCCGCCGCCCGTGTTATGGGCCCCCTTGCTTCGGAGTACCAATATACGGGCGTGCCGGTACCGACAAAAGATCTTACTGCAACTTGACGGCGTTTTTTTCGAGGACGAGTCGCAACGCTTACGTGAACGATCGCCGGATGGCGGCACGCTCGGAAAAACGCCGACCGAAAAGCGAACGAATCCATCGCCAGCCTGCTTGTTTGCGCGCAGTCGACAATCGGACTTTGGCTGCCCGACACAATGCGAGGAGGCTCGCTGCGGCATCCACGCGGCCGGCCTTACACCGCCCCGGCCGGCAAGGCTCCGCTCGGCTACCGAGACCGAAAGCCCGCCGTGCCGGAATGTCGATTCGTTTTGTTTTGAATGCTTCACACGACCGACGACGAGGACTCGACTTTTCCCACACGCAACCGACCGAATTGCCACAACCCCCTTTTTCAGTCGCAAGTTACAACGATACTCGAAAAGCCCCTCCGAACCTTCAAGGGGCGTGATGGGTCAAGCCATTGCCCCGTCTCTAGAGGGACAAGGTCTGCCGATTAGGTCGCAGATATGGTAGGATTACGGGACTGCACAGGGAGCACCCGGGCCGATCTAGCGTGCCCATCCGATAGCCGAACCGAGGGCTGCCACCGTAAGGCCCTACGAGGTTGGTGAAAAAACATCACACGATTCAATGACGAGAAGGAGTCCTATGCCGTTCTTCACGCTTCCCCATGAACTGCCGAGCGACGTGGAACACATCCTCAATGTCGCGTCGACGGTCCACTTTTTCGACTCGACCGAAAAGATGTTCGAAAAAGCGTGCGGCACGAAAGAAAACGACTTCTTCGAGGTCGCCTACGAGTTGCCGGACGGCAGACGCGTGGTCGAGGCGACCGTCGCGCGTGTCCGCAACGGAATCGTCGTCAACTATCCGGAACCCTACATGCGGCGGCGTGACCCGAACTGCATGTTGATCGCCGACGACAAGCCCACCGACAAACCGCGGTTCCGGGAACGTTTCGGCACACCGTTCGACGAGCTGCGACAGGCCACGCTCGACTGGCTGAGCGAGCAAGAGCTGGCGGTGTTTTCCTTTCGGACCGGCCGGATGGGAATGGGCGAAGATGCCATGGCCGTTTGCCCGGCGAACGCGGCCTTTTTCGCACTCGGCCTGGCAATGTTGCAAGGAATCATTCCGTATTCCGAGGTTCCCGAAAACTTCAAACCTCGCACGATCCTATAC
>CAYVVR010000561.1:0-2995 GCA_964454655.1 uncultured Planctomycetaceae bacterium
CCTTCCCTCACAAACGTGGACCGCGAGGAAAACTGTCGCGCGTCACGCTTTCGGCCTACGGCGAGCCGATGCTGTGGCTTACCGGCGGCGCATTGGCGTTATGCGTCGTGATGGTCGTCGGGTTGTTGGGGTTTGTGTTTTACCAGGGATTGATCACGTTTTGGCCGAAGCCGTTGGTGCAGGTGCAAACCCGCGACGGGCAAACGTTTCTCGGCGAGATCGCCCGCGTCGAACGGTTCCGGCCCGGTCCCGATGCACTCGACGCGTTGCCGGAAGAAACCCGCCGAGCCGCCGAGGCCGTCTTGGCCGAAAACGACGGGTGGGCCGTGCGCGAACTGTTGCGGACGGGCAACTTCGAGCTGACGAACGTGCACTTTCGTTGGTTCGCCGAGTACGAGTTGCTTTCCGAGAAGCGGACCTACCCGCAATGGGCGGTCACGTTCGAACGGCTTGCCTGGGGGCGGTTCTACGGCACGCCCGTCCGCTTCGAGGTCGACGGCGAAGCGGTCGCGCAAACACCGGCCGAAGCCTGGAACGCCTTCGCCGAAGTTTTGCCGCAGGTCGCCGATCGCCGTGAGAAGATTCACGCCATGGAAAAACGCGACATCGGCGACTTGAACCGGTTGATGGACGAGGCCCGGCTGGCGGTTCGTCGCGTCGAATTGAAGCACGGTAAAGACTCGCCGCAATACGCCGCAGCGCAGAAAGAATACGAAGCCGTCGTCGCCGAACTCCAGGACAAGCTGGAAACGATCCAAACGCACATCGACGAGCTGAAGGCCGAGAACGCCCGCTACGCTCTGTACGTTCAAACCGCCGACGGCCGAGAGGTCGCCTTGGCTCCGGCCGACATCGTTCGGGCGTACCCGGCGAATCGCCTCGGCTTCGCCGACAAGTGGGCGATCTACGGGTCGCGATTCTACGAATTCTTGACCGCCGAACCGCGCGAGGCGAACAGCGAGGGGGGCGTCTTCCCGGCGATTTTCGGCACGGTCGTCATGACGCTGCTGATGACCTTGGCCGTGGTACCCTTGGGTGTATTGGCGGCGTTGTATCTGCGGGAATACGCGAAATCGGGGGCGATCGTCAGCGTCATCCGAATCGCGATCAACAATTTGGCCGGCGTGCCGAGCATCGTCTTCGGTGTGTTCGGGTTGGGCTTTTTCTGCTACATGGTCGGCGGCACGATCGACCAGTTGTTCTTTCCCGAGCGTTTACCTTCGCCCACGTTCGGCACCGGGGGCATTCTGTGGGCGTCGTTGACGCTTGCGCTGTTGACGTTGCCGGTGGTCATCGTCGCCACGGAAGAAGCCTTGGCCGCCGTACCGAATTCGATCCGCGAAGGTTCGTACGCTTGCGGGGCGGGTAAATGGCAGACGATCCGACGCGTTGTGTTGCCTCAGGCCGTACCGGGCGTGCTGACGGGTACGATTTTGGCGATGGCCCGCGGGGCCGGAGAAGTCGCTCCGCTGATGATCGTCGGCGTCGTCAAGCTCGCGCCGTTGTTGCCGGTCGATCACGTGTTTCCGTACATCCACCTCGAACGCAGTTTCATGCACTTGGGGTTCCACATTTACGACCTGGGCTTTCAAAGTCAGAACAGCGAAGCGGCCAAGCCGATGGTGTTCACCACGACGTTGTTGTTGATTCTGATCGTGGCCGTGTTGAACCTAGCGGCGATTTGGGTGCGAAAACGCCTGCGCCAGCGTCACCAGGCCGCGGCGTTCTGAGATGTGTATGGCACACAATATGAAGCTTGACAAAACCATGCCGATGCAGGAACTTGTCACGAAGATCAATCCGTTGGGCTCATCGACGAGGACGGCAACCATGGGATCGCCTTCGCGGGCGAGCGAAATCGCCCCCCAAGCACGCGACGAGAAACCGACCGCATCAACCGCCGAGGCACGTTCCACGAGCGAACCCGTACCGCACGAAGCGGTGATTCATCCGGCCGTGTTCGAGGAAGAGTTCATCCTCGAGGTCGAGCATTTCAACCTGTGGTACGGGGCGAAGCAGGCGTTGTTCGACATCAGCATGGGCATTCCGGCGGGCAAGGTGACCGCCTTGATCGGTCCCAGCGGATGCGGCAAGTCGACGCTGCTGCGATGCGTCAACCGCATGAACGATCTGATCGCCTCCGTCCGCATCGAAGGCGATATGAAACTGTGGGGCGAATCGATCTTCGCGCGAGACGTCGACGTCATCGAGCTTCGCAAGCGGATGGGCATGGTCTTCCAGAAGCCCAATCCGTTTCCGATGAGTATCTTCGAAAACGTCGTGTATCCGTTGCGGATCGACGGGCAGCGGAACCGCCGTGTGTTGGAAGAGACCTGCGAACGCAGCCTGCGTGCCGCAGCCTTGTGGGACGAGGTCAAGGACCGCTTGAACGACAGCGCCTTGGGGCTTTCGGGAGGACAGCAACAGCGGTTGTGCATAGCCCGGGCGGTCGCCGCCGATCCCGAGGTCTTGCTGCTCGACGAACCTTGTTCGGCGCTCGACCCGATCGCCACCAGCAAGATCGAAGACCTGATTCGCGACCTGGCCGGCGAATACACGGTGCTGATCGTAACGCACAACATGCAACAGGCGTCGCGGGTGAGCGATTACACGGCACTGATGTACCTGGGCCGGCTGATCGAGTTCGGCCCCACGCCCGATATCTTCGAACGACCGCGCGTCAAACAGACCGAAGACTACATCACCGGCCGCTTCGGGTGATCGGCAAACCGGCGGTTCGCGGCCTGGCGGCGACCACGAGGCGAAGGGGCGATCGGAAATTCTTGACTCGGGCGAAGGCGGGGATCACACTCGCCGGTGAAAGGTGCTCGCGTGCGCCTTCACGTGCTCGGTGATCGTCGTGCGAGACGGCAATACGCGGTATCTCGCGGCCGATTGCGTCGGGCCGTGTTTTTTCTTCCGGATCGCTTCGAGGAGCCCCGCCATGTGGTGCGCGTATTCGCATCGGCAGTCTTGCGACAAAGGCAACACCCCT
>CAYVVR010000562.1:0-2994 GCA_964454655.1 uncultured Planctomycetaceae bacterium
ACGCATCATGCCCTGCTGATTGCGATCTCGACCACGCCCGTCTTTTGGGTCACGGTCCCCCGCAAGGGCTTTCGTCGCTGGATCGCCATGATCGGGATCGCCGGGGTGACCGCCGGCCTCTTGTCGGCACCGATTGTCTGGCCGATGGCCAAGATTTTGCGAGAACACCGATTTGCCCGCAGCGAACGGACGGTCGATGCTCTGTCGGCGACGTGGACCAATTGGGCGAGCGTTCCACCTTCGGCGTGGGAAGCGCCGGCTCCGCCGGTGCCCGAGGCGTCGTTGCACGCGCTCAATCCGGGCTGGGGGCGAGTGCTCGCGGCGGCCGGCGGCGTGATCTTCTTGGTCGGTAGCCGCCGACGTCGTGCCGCCGGTGTGTTCTTGTTGTTGACGGCCGTCGGGGGCGTGTTGTTGTCGTTGGGGCCGCATCTGCATATTTGGGGCCTGCGCCCCTGGGAAATCGCGCGGGAATGCTGTCCGCCTTTGGCGATGGTTCGAAACGTGTTTCGTTTCGCCTACGCGACTCAATTGGCGGTCGTCGTTCTGGCAGCCGTAGGTTGGAGTCGTGCCGTTCGCTGGTGTGCCTCATGCGTTTTGCCGGGCGTGTGGCGCTTCCGTAGCAAGGTCGAGCGACACCGTCTCCGAGTGATATCGGCAGGTGTGTTGTGCGGCCTGGGGGCTTTGGGGATCGTGTTGGAACATGTGCCGCCGCCGGCGGTGGCGGTGTACGTGCCCGATGTGCGTCGGGTGCCCGATTGGGTCGCGGCGATCCGCGAACACGTTGAGGAAGGCGAGGCCGTGTGCTGTCTTCCGTTCGGTGCCGGTCGAACGGTGTACGAAGTGGAACCCTCGGCGCGTTGGATGATGTACGGCACGAAGCATGGTCGGCCCCTGGTGAACGGTTATTCGGGGTTTTTCCCCCGCGAATGGTTCGAAATGGGGCGGCTGCTGGGGCAAGGCCCGATCACCGAGGAAGGCGTCGCGGCGCTTCGGCGAGTCGGCGTGCGCTGGTTGGTCGTCGATCGAAAACGGATGCCCGACTTGTTTGCCGTACCGCCGGCACAACTCGGTGTGCACCGCGTTTGGGCCGGAAACGACGGCATGGAGCTCTGGCGGACGGCACCCTAAAATGGTGTACGAACGCCCAGCCGCGGAACGTCGATAGAAGGGCAGGGGGGCGATCTGCCGCGAGACGTTACGGAGCAAAGCATGTTTCCGATCATCGACAATATTCCCAGTCGACGGCCGCCGATCGCGGTTTGGGGAATCATTTTTGCCAACGTACTGATCTTTTTCGCCCAGCTGGGGCTTAACGACGCCCAATTGCACAACCTATTCATGATGTTCGGCGTCGTGCCGCGTCGATTGGCGCATCCTGAGTGGGCGGTGTGGGTCGGTTTTCCCGATGCCGGCTATTTGACGCTATTGACGTCGATGTTCTTGCACGGTGGATGGGGACATTTGCTGGGGAACATGTGGACCTTGTGGATCTTCGGCGACAACGTCGAAGATCGCATGGGACCGATCGGCTTTCTGTTGTTTTATTTGTTGTGCGGCTTGGTGGCCGGAATCGTCCACGTACTGGTCAATCCGGGATCGACCGTGCCGACCGTCGGGGCTTCCGGCGCCATTTCGGGCGTGATGGCGGCGTATCTCGTGCTGTACCCGACCGCGGGAGTGATCACTCTCGTGCCGATCTTGTTTTATCCGCTGTTCATCACGATACCGGCCGTCTTTTACATGATGATTTGGCTGGCCACGCAGTTGTTTGGCGGCGCGATCGGATTGTTCGCCCCGAATGTGGGCGGAATCGCGTTTTGGGCGCACATCGGAGGATTTATCGCAGGGGCTTTCCTGTGGCCGTGGTTCGTAAGACCGACCCGTCGTTCGCGGCCGATCATGCGCGACGAGTACGGTATGGAGATCGGGTGGCGCCGCGATTGGCTTTGACATCTGCGCCCGAACGAGATTGTGAACAGGAGCATCGACCGATGAGCACGATGGATATCTTGTGGATCTTCCTGATGATCTCGACGTTGCAGCCGGTCATCCGCCAAAAGATGCTGGAAGCGGCTCGGCAACGCATGATCGCCCGCATCGAGCGAAAGCGAGGATCACGGCTCATTGCCCTGATTCATCGGCAAGAGACGATGAGTTTGTTGGGGTTTCCGCTGTTTCGGTATATCGACGTGAACGATTCCGAGGAAGTGATTCGGGCGATTCATATGACGGATCCCGAATTGCCCTTGGACTTGGTGTTGCACACACCCGGCGGCTTGGTCTTGGCTTCGTTGCAAATTGCGAGGGCGATCCACCATCATCCGGGCAAGGTCACCGTGTTCGTGCCGCATTATGCGATGTCGGGCGGCACCTTGATCGCTTTGGCGGCCGACGAGATCGTTATGTCGCGGCATGCCGTGTTGGGGCCGGTCGATCCCCAATTGGGACAACAACCGGCCGCTTCGATCTTGCGGGCGGTCAAGCAAAAGCCGGTCGGAGAGGTCGACGATCAAACCTTGATTCTGGCCGATCAGGCCGAAAAGGCGATCGATCAGGTGTATGCGGCCGTTCGGGAGCTACTGGCCGACAAGTTGCCCGACGACCGGGCGAATGAAGTCGCCAAGGCGCTCTCGGAAGGACGCTGGACGCACGACTATCCGATCACGCCGCAGGCGGCCCAAGAACTCGGCTTGAACGTGTCGACCGACATCCCTGAGGAATTCTTGCACCTGTTGCAGCTGTATCCCCAGCCCGTGCGGAAACAGCCCAGCGTGGAATACGTTCCGTATCCTTATCGCGGGGATCGGCCCAACCGGAATAGTTCCGGCTGACACCGCTGGAGGCGGTCAACCTCCGTTCTTCAACGCCGCGATCAATTCGTCCAGTTCCACGGTCGCAAAGGTGGTCGCGTAGTCGGAAACGGCATAAGGAAGAATCAGTTTGCCGTTGTGGACGAGGCCGCCGCAACTGTAGACGACGTTGGGCACGTAGCCC
>CAYVVR010000563.1:0-2991 GCA_964454655.1 uncultured Planctomycetaceae bacterium
TGCAGCAGATGCCGGAGCAGTACTCGTTGTGGTTGACGTCGCGGCTGCCCACGCAGTGGATGATGGCCACCGACTTCGGTTCGGTCTTGCCGTCCCGCAGGACGATCTTGCCGTTGGTCGGACCGGCGGCGTTGCACATCCGTTCGAATTCCAACGCCGTGAAGACGTTCGCCAAGCGACCGTATCCGTACTGCGACATCTTCTGGCAGTCGAACATCTTCCAGCCGGTGGCGACGATGATGTTACCGACTTCGATTTCGATCGTTTCGTCTTCCTGATCGAAGTCGATGGCGTTGGTCGGACAAAGCTTTTCACAAACCCGGCATTTCTGGCGTTCGAACCAGATGCACGATTCGGTATCCATGACGGGCATACGCGGCACGGCCTGAGGGAACGGCATGTAGATCGCCTTCCGGTAGCCGAAGCCCGCTTCGAAATCTTCGTCGACGACTTTGCGGGGGCATTTTTCGACGCAGATGCCGCAGCCGGTGCAGTCGGCCTCGACGACGTGACGCGCCTTTTTGCGAATGCGGACCTTGAAGTGGCCTACCGAGCCGCTGACTTCCTCGACCTCGGAATACGTCATCAGGGTGACGTTTTCGTGCTGGCCCGCTTCCGACATTTTCGGCGTCAAAATACAGGCCGAGCAGTCGAGCGTCGGAAAGGTCTTGTCGAACTGGGCCATGTGGCCGCCGATGCTGGGGCTGCGCTCGACCAGATAGACCGGGTAGCCCGCATCGGCCAGTTCCAGCGTCGCTTGCAAACCGGCGATACCGCCGCCGATGACGAGGGTTGCCGGGTTGACCTTGACGGTCATCGGCTCGAGCGGTTCGTGGTGTTTGACGCGTTCGGCGGTCGCCGAAACGAGCGACTTCGCTTTTTCGGTCGCCTTGGCTTTGTCGGTGGCGACCCACGAGACGTGCTCGCGGATGTTCGCCATCTGGCAGAAGTAGGGGTTCAAGCCCGCGTTTTCGCACGCGCGGCGGAACGTTTTTTCGTGCAAGTGCGGCGAGCAGGCGGCCACAACGACGCGAGTGAGGTTGTGTTTCTTGATGTCTTCCTCGATCATCGACTGGCCGAGAGACGAGCACATGAACTTGTAGTCGCGAGCTACCGCGACATCTTGGATGTGCTCGCCCGCCCACTTGGCGACGTCTTCAACGTCGACCATGTTGGCGATGTTGCTCCCGCAATGACAAACGTAAATGCCGACTCGCTCGGCCATGATATTTCCTCCAATCGATCGACGGCTTCTTTGTTTCGTTGGGGTCTTGGGATTCGATGCCACGACCGGGGTTGTCGACGGCCGACTGTTCGGTTGTCGGGCCGATCGACAGGCGGCCGATGGATCAACCGGCGGCCGCAGCTTTCAGTTTTCGCAGCACCGGTTCGGCCGACACGATTTCTTTTCCAAAGCCCAGCTTGCGGGGTTCGATACCCATCGCCACCCCGAGCAGCTGAGTGAAGAAGATGATCGGAATATTGAAATTCGTGTTGAAGTAGGAATTGACCCGGGATTGGTAAGCATCCAGGTTCAGCTGGCACATCGGGCACATGCAGAGGATTACATCCGCCTCGTAGTCTTTGGCGTTTTGCAGCAGGCGGCGGATCAATTCGAACGCCTGCGGTTCGCTGATTTGCGTCATGTGACCGCCGCAGCAGTGCGCCTTGACCGGATAGTCGACGACCTCGGCCCCCAACCACTTGCACAGGTTGTCGAGGCTTTGCGGTTGCTCGGGATCGTCGAAGTCGCTGTAGGGCCGGACGATCTGGCAGCCGTAGTAGCACGCCACCCGCAAGCCTTCCAACGGTTGCTTGATTTTGTCGCGGATGGCAGTTTCGCCGATGTCGTTGACGATCAAATCAAGCAGATGGCGAACCCGTACGCGGCCTGCGTCGTAATGGAGATTACCGGCCGCGAGGCATTCGTTGATCTTCGAGCCGAGTTCCTGGTCTTCTTGCATCAGCGTGTCGACCTTTTTCAAGTTCAGGTAACACGCTGCGCAGGGAGCAACCATTTGGTCGAGATCGTTGTCCACCAACGCGAGGTTACGGGCGATGACCGAACAGGCGGTCAGTTCGTCTTGGCTGAAGTATTCCGTCGCACCGCAGCAATTCCAGTCGTCGATTTCCCGCAGCTCGATGCCGAGTTGGTCCGAGACCGCACGAACCGACAGATCGTACGCCGCGCTGTTGCATTCGAGGGAACATCCGGGGTAGTAGGCGTATTTCACGACGCACCTCCCAACTGGCGGGCTTTGCGAATGATGGCTTGCAACTGGTCGATGTTCTTGATCTTCGTCGGGGTGAGGGCCATCCGGCCGCGACTGAACATGGACATCCCCAGGGGGCCCATCTTCAGCATCGACAGCGGCTTGTTGAACAAGTAGTAGCGGCTGGCCAATCCGAGCTCGAAGCTTCGGCCGTAACGATCAAGCAGATCGGTGAACGTTTTGGCCAAGGCGGGGGCGTCGGTGTCTTCGTACGCATTGTCGCGGATGGCGATCCGCTTGAGTGCGTACATGATATCGGTGATCGGGATGTGTTTCGGGCAGCGGCTCGTGCAGAAGTAGCACGAAACGCAGCACCACATCGTGTTGGCCTTGAGGACCTTTTCCCGTTCGTTGGCGTTGATCAGGGCAAAGATCGTTCGAGGCGTATAATCCATGTCGGCACCGCTGGGGCAGCTTCCGCCGCACGTGCCGCATTGGAGGCAGTGAAGAAGCCGTTCCGCACCAGCCGGCGCCTCACGAATGACTTCGTGTAAGAAAGGCGAGCCGCGAAGCTCCATCGTGTGAGTGACCATCGAGTTCCTCCGGCGATGTAAAACGCCTGACTTTATCGGCAAAAGCGTGTGTTGTTTTGGCGTCCTCTATTTAGCAATCCCAGTGCCAAATGCGCGAAAAAATTGGCGGGCGGAAATAAGTTCAGGCATAATAGGCACTTCCGGAGAACGACCGATTTTCCGTAACTTCTCCCAATGGGATGTAG
>CAYVVR010000564.1:0-2980 GCA_964454655.1 uncultured Planctomycetaceae bacterium
CGTGCTGGATGCATTATTTCGCCACGGAACACCATCGCAACGCTCGGCTGTCCTTACGGCACTGATACGCAGCCATCGAACTTACGTCGCGGCCTTGACGCCCCGTATCGCAGCGTATCTTTCGACGGCGACAAGCTACCCGGAAGTCGATCGGTTATTCCGGATCGTCGAAACGCACGATTTGCCGCAAGAGGCGTTCATTCCGGCGGCAACACGCCTGTTGCACGCGAAGGACTTCCTCGCCGCCCGCCGGGCCTACTGGTTCCTTCGTGAGTGCAAGGTTTCCGACGACATTGCCGAACAACTCGAAGCGTTTCGGCAGGCCAACGCGAACCGTCTGTGATCCGTCTCGCCCGTTTGCGACAAAACCAGCCGCGCGAAGCCCGAAAATCGTCTCGCCAATCCCGGCGAGCTGGACTACACTCGAAAGAATCCACCTTGGATCGTGCGGCACGTCGGCACAATCCTTCGCGATGAAAACTGTTGCCTCGTTTCCAGTAACCTCAATCGGCCGGAAACCGACAATGCAATACAGTGATCGAAACGTCTATTCCATTCTCGCTTCGGCGCACTTTTGGGCTGTTTTGGGTTTGACCATTTGGCTTGCCGGCTGTTCCGGGACGCAGGACGGTCCGACGTCATCGCCGTCCGATTCGGAAGAATCGCCGCCGGCCGCAGCCGAAGAAACGTCCGAATCGCCGGCCGCTCCCGCGGCGGTCGAAGAACCCGTCGCGAAACCCGCCTCACCAATTACACCGGATCAGTTGCGTGAAATGCTGCGGGAGAAGAATCCAGCTTTCGGCGGCGAATTGACGGCCGAACCGAACGGTCGGGGAGAAATCGCCCTGCTGTCGATCAACGATCCGAACGTGACCGACATCAGCCCCTTGGCCGACCTGCCGCTGATCGCCCTCGATCTGTTTTCGTGCGGCGTTTCCGATCTCAGTCCATTGACCGGTAAGCCGATTCAACGACTTGGGATCGATCGCACGAAAGTCACCGACCTGTCGCCCCTAGCCGGCATGCCTCTGGAAATTCTTTACGCCAGCGAAACGGAGATTTCGGACATTTCGCCGCTTGCCGGCTGCCGAACCTTGAAACAGCTCAATCTGGCCCGAAGCAAGGTAAGCGACTTGAGCCCGCTGCGAGGATTGCCCCTCGAAACGCTGTGGCTGAACGATACGCCCGTCAGCGATCTGACGCCGTTGCAAGGAACGTCGTTGGTAAGCCTGACGATTGCCGGAACCAAGGTGAAAGACCTTTCTCCGCTGCGCGGGTTGCCCTTGCAACGCCTGCACATTGCCCGTAGCGAAGTCACCGACTTGACGCCGATCCGATGGCTCAGGCTCACGCGGCTGGTCTTTACCCCTTCGAAAATCGAAAAGGGGTTGGACGAAGCTCGGTTGATGACCAGTCTCCAAGAAATCGGAACGGCGTTCGGCGAAGAAGACTGGGGGATTGAAACGCGAATGTATCCCCCCGACCAATTCTGGCGGATGTATGACGCAGGCGAGCTGAAAGAGTGAGTTGTACGCCCCGAAACTTCACGTGTACGACGGTGTCGACGTCTTGAATCGTAGGCGACGACGCCGTTTTCTCGTCTTGGGGGCAACAGCCCCCCACCTAGAAACTATTCCCTCCAGAGGCGGGTTCGCTAAACGATCGCGCCGAAAGTATCGACGTTATCCGATCTCGCTCGCGAAAACCTTTGGCGATTCGACCAATTTCTAGCTTCCCACTCGACTATCGCAACCTAAAGATCATATAGGAAATGACCACAACCACACGGAGCGGTCGCCGCCATTAACTAGGGGCTACATCTTCGATTCGGCGACCCGGTCGGCAACACCAGGGGCAGAATTCTAGAGCGACATCTGCCGACCGTACGACTTCCGCGACAGGAGCATCCTTCGCGCTCGGCGACTGCGCCGAAAGCGTGTATCCCCCGTACGAGATCGCATTTCTGCCACGTCTTGCATGTCGGAGAAACACTCATGAACCTGCTGAACCGCTTTACGATTCGTACCCGACTGGCAGCCGGTTTCGGAGCCGTGTTGATCTTTCTGTTGATCGTCGCAGTCGTCGGCTACTACGGAATTCGCACGGTCGGCGAGCATTTGGCGGACGTCGGCACCAACCACCTAGGGGCCGTCGAGTCTTTGCTCACGATTCAAGCCGAAGCAGAACGCGTCAAGGGTGACCAGCGCACGTTGATGATCAACGGCCTCTCCGCAGCGGAACGTCAAGCCATCTATGAAGATGTCGCCGAAGCCCGCAAAGCGTACGAAGAGGCATGGCAAACGTACGAATCGCTCGACAAGGAAAGCGAAGAAGAAGCCCTTTGGAATGAACTGCAAACCGTTTGGGAAGAATGGCGAAAGGTCAACAACGAGTTTTTCCAAGTTGCCCGCGAATTTGACTCGCTCGACATTCCCGACCCTCATGCTACGCGAGCTTCGCTGGAAGAGTTTTGGAAAGATCATTACGTCGCGATGAGCAAAGTGACGAAAATGCTCGAAACCGGTGAACCGTTCGAAGGCAGCGAGAACGAACACGCCTGCCACTTCGGAAAGTTCATCGATCACTTTTCAACGACGAACGAGAACTATCGCAAGGCGATTGCCGAAGCCAAGCTGGCGCACGACCGATTTCACGCAGCGATTCGCAACATCAAGGCCCTCGTCCGCGAAGGCAAGCGAGACGAAGCCGAAAAGCTATATGCTCAAGAAGTCGAACCGGCCGCGCACGAAATCTTCCAAAAGTTCGAACAAGTCGTCGCCGAGGTCCAGAAAGCCGAAGACCTGGATCATCGGTTGTCGGAACTCGCTGAACAGCAATGCTTCGTGAAACAAGAAGCCGCCGAAAACATCCTGGGCAAGCTCGTCGACTCGGCCGTGACCGGTGCCCAAGACCGCATGCGTGAGGCATCGACGGCCCAATCGTGGGCGCTATCGTTGTCGCTTGCGACGACGATTTGCGG
>CAYVVR010000565.1:0-545 GCA_964454655.1 uncultured Planctomycetaceae bacterium
ACAGCCTGCCGAACAACCCGCCGCTGAGCAGCCCGCCGAACAGCCCGCCGATCAACCAGCGGCCGAAACCCCGGCCGAACAACCCGCAGAACAGCCCGCCGCCGAGCAACCTACGGAACAACCGGCAGAACAACCGGCTGCCGAGCAACCTGCGGAACAACCGGCAGATCAACCGGCTGCAGAGCAGCCCGCGGAACAACCGGCCGAAGAACAACCTGCCCCGGCCGAAGGTGCGTCGGGTAGCTGATCATCGCCTGCCGCGCTCGCAAAGCGACTTCGGCATACCGATCGGGGAGAAAGGCTGCGACCTTTCTCCCCTTGTTTTCGCGCCGTTGCCGATTTCTTCGGTAGCTTTTCCTCGACGCCGTTGTGTCTACAATGAGTCCTTTGCGACGAAAGAACGGTCGCTTGTCGGCCTCGTGTTTTGTTCCGAGCAAGGATCGGCGCATGTTCATCACCATCGAAGGGGGCGACGGAACCGGAAAGAGCACCCAAGTGCAGCGACTCGCAGAACGGCTCGCCGCCGCCGGCTACGACGTGGTCGC
>CAYVVR010000565.1:555-2962 GCA_964454655.1 uncultured Planctomycetaceae bacterium
CGTTGGGCGAGGCCGTGCGTGAGCTGATCCTTCATCGACTCGACATCGACGTGTCGGGGAGGGCGGAAATGCTTTTGTACATGGCCGCCCGCGCCCAATTGGTCGACGAGGTCGTCCGTCCCGCCTTGGAAGCCGGGAAGATGGTCGTCTCCGACCGCTTTCTTCTTTCCAACGTCGTTTACCAGGGGTATGGTGGAGGGCTGGACATTGAGGCCTTGTGGCAGGTCGGCAAGACGGCGATCGGCGATACGTTCCCCGACCTGGTGATCGTCCTCGACCTTGAAGTCGAACAGGCGATGCGACGAATCGGCCCGTCCAAAGATCGTTTGGAACGGCGAGGTCTCGATTACCATCGGCGCGTGCGGGAAGGTTTTTTGCACGAAGCCGAACGATTGGGCGAGTCGGCGGTCGTGCTGTCGGCCGCCGACTCGATCGACGCGGTTCACGACGCGATTTGGCAAACCCTGCTCGAACGCGGGCTCGTACACGATCCTGCGTAAACTCGGTTGGAAGCACTCATGGCCTGGCACGGAATCGAAGGGCACGACGACGTTGCAGAAAGGTTTCGCCGAGCCATTACGCGCGGTCGGCTGGCCAGCACCTTCCTGTTCGTGGGACCTCCGGGCGTCGGCAAGCGGATGTTCGCCGATCGACTGGCCCAAGCCCTTCTGTGCGAAACGCGCAGCGAAACCGAATTCGACCCGTGCGAAACGTGCCCGGCGTGCAAGCAGGTGGCGGCAAAATCGCATCCCGACTTTCTCGCCATCGAATGTCCGCCGGATCGTTCGACCATTCCGATCGACTTGTTGATCGGCGACAAAGATCACCGCGGCGAATCGGGCATCATTCACCATCTTTCGTTGCGTCCGCACAGTAAAAAGCGCAAGATCGCGGTCATCGACGACGCCGATCTATTGGCCGTCGAGGGGGTGAACGCCCTACTCAAAACCCTCGAAGAACCGCCGCCGGGCTCGGTCTTGATCCTCATCGGCACCTCCCCCGCAAGGCAATTGCCTACGATCCGATCGCGCTGCCAATTGATCCGCTTTCGACCGCTCGCACCGGAAATCGTCGAAAAGATCCTTTTGGATAAGCAGCTCGTGACCGATTCGGCGCTGGCACGTTCCCTTTCGCAGTACTGCGGAGGAAGCGTTCGCTGGGCGTTGGAACTGGCCGATCCCGAACTGTGGGACTTCGTCGAGCAACTCTTCTCGGCATTCGCCGGAGTGCGGATCGACGTCCCGAGCCTGGCCGAAACCGTTCGGCAATTCGTCGACAAGGCCGGCAGTCAAGCCGTCGACAAGCGTGCGCGGCTACGCCAGATCCTTCTGTTTTCGGCCCGCTTTTACCGAAACTTAGCCGGCGTGTTGGAAGGCGAAGCCGCGTCGAACGATCCGTTGTTTTCTCCGCCGGTCAAACAAGCCGCCGCAAACTGGACGGCCGACGCGGTCGTCGCCGTCGGTTGTGCCGAACGGTGTTTGACGGCTCTTGAACAGGTCGACCGCTATGCCAACCAACAGATTCTCATCCACGCCTGGCTGGAAGATCTGGATCGCATGATCGCCCGCCGCGCCAGCTTCGTTTTGTAGGCTGCGACCGTTTCCCGCCCCGAACTCGACCAGCGTCACTTTGTGCGCTGGCCGTAGAGCGTCAACATGAGCTTGCGGCTGCCCGCCCGGCGGCGGTGTTCGCACAAGAAGATGCCCTGCCACGTCCCCAAGGCCAGTTTGCCCCGCGCAACCGGGACCGTCACCTCGCATCCCAAAAGCGAATTTTTGCCGTGGGCGGGCATGTCGTCACGCCCTTCGATCGTGTGGCGGTAAGGAAAATCCTCGGGCGCCACGTGGTCCATGAGGCGGTCGAGATCGTCCGGCACGTCGGGATCGGCACTCTCGTTGATCGTCAACGAGGCCGACGTGTGCCGGATGAATACGTGCAAAAGCCCCGCCTCGAATTCCGAAAGCTCGGGCAAGGCCTCGACGATTCGACGCGTGATGGGATGGAAGCCTTTCGGCATCGCGGGCAACTGCAACTCACGTTGAATGAACTCCATCGCGGTATGTCCTCCGTATTTTTACGCTTCACGCCCGGCCGGAAAGCCGCGGCGGGCTATTCGGTTCGTCACGATACGTGAGTATACGGACGAAACGATTCCCCCAGAAAGGTGTTTCCGCGAACATTCCACGCCGCTACAATGACGGCACTTCGCTGCCGCATCTTGATCCACCGCCCAATCGGGCCACCTTTTGTCGAAGGGGAGTCGCAGTCCCGTGAGTTGCAAACACCTCAAAGAACTGTTCGAGCTTTGCCGGCGGAACCAACTTCAGTTCAGCAGCAGCGAACTGATCCGCATCGTATGCCCGCAATGCGGCGTGGAAGAGACGTGCCCCTCGATGCAGGATGCGGA
>CAYVVR010000566.1:0-2956 GCA_964454655.1 uncultured Planctomycetaceae bacterium
CGCGGTAATCATACTAGCTGCTCTCGCCGAGGCTCGATGGGGGAACCGTTCGTTTACGGAGGAGGCGATGCACACGGTAAACCGCGCGACACGAACTGCGAAGTGGTCGATTCGAACGCGATTTTTGAACGCGTGGTGGTTGAATCTGCTGATTGTGCTTTCGGCGGCACATCCGGCGGTTGCCGGTCCGGTGCCCGAACGGATCGATCTTCCGGGACCGTTTCCTTACGGGCTGGCGCAGACGGGAAGCAAGCTGTGGTGTGTCGACTTCGAGACCGGCGACCTGTACTGCGTCGATCCGGCGGCCGGAGCGGTGCAGCGGACGTGTCGCCTCCCGCTTCGTTCACCGGCCGGTTTGTGCGCCTGCGGATCGCAACTTTTCGCCGTGACCGAATCGGGCATTCATCGAATCGATCCTTGCACGGGTCGATGCTGTCGGGCGGTAACCTTCAAGCTGCCTGCGCCGACGGGCCTCGCCACGGACGGCCGGCACTTCTATGCGGCCGATCGTCGGTTGCAGGCGGTGACGGTCTTCGATGCGCGGACCGGCAAGCAAGTTCGTCGCTTCGCCACGCCTGGTCGATCGCCGCGAGGGATGACCTATCACGACGGCTCTTTGTGGCTGGTCGATTCTTCGGATCGGGCCGTGTATCGGCTGGATCCTTGCGACGGGCACGTGCAGGCCGCGTTCGTGTCGCCGGAGGGAGAACCTCGCGGCGTCGAATGCGTCGACGGACGGTGGTGGTTTTCGGTGCGCAACGGCGGCCGGCTCGTCTCGACTCGCGTAGAACAACTGGGGCCGGAAGTACCGGGAAACGCGATGCGGAGTAATCCGCTGCACGTCCGCGTGCACTACACCCATCAGTTGGAAAACCACTCGCCCAAGCCGATCGAAGACGTGGAAATTTGTCTGGCCGTGCCGCCCGAGACGCCTCGGCAACACATCGAACATCTGGAATTCGCTCCCTCGCCGGACGAGATTCGTTCCGACCGCTTCGGCCAGAAGGTCGCCGTGTTCCGGTTTCCGAAGCTCGAGCCCGAGCAAAAGGCCGAGGTCGGTTGGACGGTGACCGCCCGGCTGTGGGCCATTCGGTATACGCCCGATGCCACGTGCCTGGCCCCGCCAAAAGATGCGCCCTCGGAAATCGTTCGCACGTTTACCCAAGATGCCGCGGTGCTGGGGTTGGACTTGCCCGAAATCAAGAAAGCCGCCGCCGCGGCCGCGAAAAATGCGGAAAACTCGCTGGCCTTGGTCGCCTCCATCCGCGACTACGTGATGCAGCGAGTTCACTATGTGCGCGACGGGCGGTGGGATCCGGCCGTCGAAGTGCTCAAACGCGGCGAAGGTTCCTGCTCGGAATATTCTTATGCCTTTACCGCGCTGGCCCGCTCCCTCGGGTTGCCGGTGCGGTTTGTCGGGTCCACGGCCTATCGGCCGCCGAAGAACGACGCCGCCGAAGACAAAAGCGAGGCGACCGCCGGCCGCTACGAAGATCGGGTATTTCACCGCTGGGTGGAAGTCTATTTGCCGCCTTACGGCTGGTTGCCGGTAGATGCCAACCGCGACGACCGCGACGAACCGCCGTTTCCTCGTCGGTATTTCCTTGCGTTGAGCGAGAATCTACTGGTACTGTCCAAGACCAACTGGGGCGATGAAGAAAACTTGGGCGCCAACTATCACTCGTGCCACCGCTGGAAACCGGGAGAGAACGATCGAAGCGAATGCCGGGTGAAAAGCCGACACGCAGCCGTTTGGCAACGTCTGCCGGACGACGAATAGGCGGACCGCTTCGACGCCTGCGGCAAAAGGGGCAAGATATCGAGACGAAGTCACGCGTCGCCTCCTCGGCGGAATTACGAAAAGGTGGCCCCGCCCTTGCTCGGCGGGTAGAATAACCTTTCGATCGACTTTGTCTATCTTGGAGGCATGTTTCATGCGACGAATGATTGTTTGGTGTGTGATGTTGGTGTTCGGTATCGGTTTCTGCGCGACCGGCTGCGAGCCTGACGTGGGAACCGGCGGCGATGCCGGGACGACCGGTGTGACGGTCGTGGGCGAAACGCCTCCGTGTTGTGCCGTCGAAGGCGAAGACAGCGACGACGTCGCTACCGAACACGACGCCGAAGAAGCCGCTGCCGCCGAGGAAGCGACCGACACGGCCGCTGCGCCTTCCGATGAACAAGCAGCGGAACAGCCGGCCGAAGAAAGCGCCGCCGAATGACATAGGGGCGCGCACGGCAGCCGGGCGCAGGGGGTGAACGGCGATCGCGAATCGGCGGAGAAACTGCGATGTGCGCGATGCGTTGTCTTGTGGTGTCGATATTGACGGCCGCGCTCGTGTCGGAGGCGGGATGTCCGGCACCTTCGTCGAACGTCGAATCGGCCGCAGTGCCGGGAACCACCTCGACCGGGCCCGATTCGGCGACGACGGAAAACGCGGCCGATTCCGTGACCGGCTCATCGGGAGCGATACCCATGTCGATCCGACTCACCAGTTCGGCATTCGAGGACGGGCAACCGATCCCCACCAAGTACACCGGCGAAGGCGAAGACGTCTCGCCGCCGCTGTCGTGGTCGAACGTGCCCGAGGGAACCAAGGAACTCGCGATCATCTGCGACGACCCCGACGCCCCTTCCAAGGAGCCGTGGGTTCACTGGGTGATCTACAAACTTCCGCCCGACTTGACGGAACTGCCTGAAGGCGTCCCCCCGTCGTTACGACTGAACAGCCCGCCCGGGGCCGTGCAAGGGCGTAATTCGTGGCCCAGCGGTCGAACGATCGGCTATCGCGGACCGATGCCGCCGCCGGGACACGGACCGCATCGCTACTTCTTCCGCATCTACGCGCTGGACGTGAAGCTCGTCACCGAACCCGGCGCCGACAAGGCCACCCTGCTGAAAGACATGCAAGGCCACATCTTGGCCCAAGGCCAACTCGTCGGCGTGTACGAACGA
>CAYVVR010000567.1:0-2950 GCA_964454655.1 uncultured Planctomycetaceae bacterium
GCGCGGTTCAGTCGTCGGCGGCGTCTTCGGCCGAGTCGGCCGCGGCCGACTCGCTTGGGGACTTGGGCTCGGAAGCGGTCTCCGTTTCGGTATCGGCCGTGGGGTCGCTGATCGGTTGCAGCCCCAGGTAGGTCAACACGACGTCGAGTTGCGGATCGTAACGCGCCTCGGAGACGTCTTCGAATCCCTCCGGCAGCGGGGCACCCTCGGCGCGATAGAAGTCGCGCAGCGCCCGATTGCGATACCAACGTTCGAATTCGTCGTCGTCGAGCTTGCGTTCCAGGTCGGGTTCGGGAAGAACCCCCCACTCGGCCGATTCATCGTCGCCTTCATGTCGGTGGATGTTTTTTCCGCTGGGACGCCAGTAGCTGGCCGTCGTCAGCTTGATTTCACCCAAGCCGGTGGGGAGCAAGATGAGCTCTTGGACGGTTCCCTTGCCGAACGAGCGCTCACCCGCCACGACCGCCCGGGCGTGGTCTTGCAAGCACGCGGCGACGATTTCTGAGGCGCTGGCGCTCTCACCGTTGACGAGGACGACCATCGGTACGTCGCGGCACAGCGAGCCGGGCGTGGCCGCGTACTGTTGTTTGATGGTGCCGTCGCGATAGCGGGTGGTGACGATCACGCCCGACTCGAGGAACAAGTCGGCTACGGCGACGGCTACGTCCAAACGCCCGCCTGGATTGTTCCGTAAGTCCAAGATCAGCCCTTCGATGCCGCGCCGCTCGAGGTCGGTCAACACGTCGGCAAGCTGTTCGTCGGTGGCGTCGGCGAAGGTCGTCAGCCGGATGTACCCGATTTGGGGGTATTCTTGGAGGACGTATTCCCACGAACCGTCGGCGTTGCGGGTATCGCCGATCACCGTGTCGACCTGAATGATTTGGCGGACGATCGTCAGCTCGATCGGTTCTTCGTGACCGGGACGCGACAGGGTGATTCGCACGGGAGTGCCCGGCTCGCCTCGCAGCTTGTCCGAGGCTTCTTCGAGCGTCCATCCTTCGGTCGATTCGCCTTCGATGGCGGTGATTCGGTCGCCGGGCTTGATTCCGGCCTCGTAGGCGGGCGTACCGACCAGCGGACAAGCGACCGTGATTTGCTCGGTCTCGGGATCCAAGTAGACCTCGACTCCGATTCCGGCGAATTCCTGGTCCAAGTCTTCCTCGAATCGCTGAAGCTGCTTCGAGTCGATGTACGCCGAATACGGATCGAGCGAGTCGACCATGCCGTGCAAGGCGTTTTCCAAGAGTTCCTTTTCGGGTTTCGGTTCGAGCGCCTTGCGTTGGATTTCGAGCATGGCGAACTGGATGATTTGTCCCGAACGCGACGCCCGCATCGCGCACGCCAGGCAAACCACCAACGCAATCATCAAGACGGCGATGTTCCGACGAGGCATGTTCGACTTCCGTTGCGGCTGAAACGTGGTTTCGGAACCGGTGCCGGTTGCGACCGAATCAGGGAACGGCCGGGGGCGCCCTTCGTCGCCGAAGGCCGACGCGACAATCCCCGTCCACCATAGCATAGCCGTAGCGGGGATCCAATGCGGTGAGCGCAAAAGCCTCTAGGTTGCCCCGGTTGCCTCGGCGGTGTATTTGCCCCGGTTGAATACGGCGGATTGTCCTTGTGACTTCCCCGGCGAAATTGCTAGACTCGCCCGCCCGTTTTCGCGCAGGCAAAGGGGGCTTCGGCGCGACGGCGGACGAGAAAGGGAACACGACTCTTGCAGGAACGCGACGCATGGCGACATTCGGCAATGGGGTGAAGCGACGTCCGATGCGCCGTCTGATCGTGATGAAGATGGGCGTCACGCTGGGGCTGGTGCTGGCGTTGGTCGTGTCGTTGGTGCTCAGCGGTTCGTATGCCGTGTTCGTCCATCGGCGTTTGGTGAAGACGCTTTCGTGGCGTGCCGTCGAGCTGCCCTTGGCCGCCGAAATGAGTTCTCAGGTGGGCGATTTGCGGATCATGCTCGGCGAATTGCGCGGAATGCAGGTCGTCGAGATTCCGGGCGACCGGCGACCTTCCGGCAGGCTCTATCTGCGGGACCGCTTTCGCTACAAGCTGTACGAATTCGAACGCACGTTGTCGGAATATCGCCGCCAGCTCGAAAAGCGACGCGACGAAGGAACGCAACTGGAAGACACCGAATTCGAGTGGCAGACCGTCCGCCGCATCGAACGCGAGTTGACGACGCTCCGCGAGGCCGCGAAGAGTCCCGAATGGATGGAAGACGGCTGGAAGGCGATTTTGCTCGACCAAGAGTTGGAGTCGTTGCAAGCGGCCGTGGCCGATTTGCCCAGCCGTTTGCATCGGCGTCTCGAAGGCTTGGCGACCTCGGTTCGCAGCGAGTACCGTGCGTTGGTGTTGATCTTGTGGGCCGAAGGGGCGTTGGCGATCGTCTTGCTGGTCGCCTTCTTATACTTGGCCTATCGCTGGATCTTTCGGCCGTTGCAGACGTTGATCCGCGGATCGCGGCGCGTTGCCGAGGGCGACTTCGCCTTTCGCATCGAGCTCGATACCGGCGACGAAATGGCCGAGTTGGCGACGGCGATGAACGACATGACCGCTCGCTTCCAGGCCATCCGCAGCGACCTCGACGAGCAAGTCCGCCGTCGCACGCGGCAGGCCGTCCGCAGCGAACAGTTGGCCGGTATCGGGTTCTTGGCGGCAGGCGTCGCGCACGAGATCAACAATCCGCTGGCGGTCATCTCGGTGTGTGCCGAAAGCATCGAAGAACGCCTTGCCGACCGGTTGAACGCCGACGACGAAGACGACGCCGTCGTCGCCGACTACCTGCGGATGATCCAGCAAGAGGCCTTCCGCTGTAAAGAGATCACCGAGCGATTGCTCGATTTTTCGCGGGCGGGATCACCGCAACGCGAGCCGACCGTGTTGGCCGAACTGGTCGAGGCCGTCGTCGACATGGTCCGCCACATCGGCAAATACCGCGGAAAGA
>CAYVVR010000568.1:0-2940 GCA_964454655.1 uncultured Planctomycetaceae bacterium
CAGCGAGCACAATCGGTTTTTGCGATAACCGTTCTTTCTCGCGGCCAATCTGTCGCAACGGCGGTATTTTCTTTGCAGCCGACAGGTGGGGAGGACAAGTTTGTCACGGCAGATATTGGGATTCTCCGCGTGCCGCGAGATGGAACCTACACCGTGCGAGTTTCCGTTCTTCGACCGGTTCCGCAGCCGGCAGTGTGGGCTTACATCTTCCCCCGCAGCGTTGCCCTAAAGTCGCAGGAACCACGTTAGGTCGCGGTCCGTCTCCAGCTCCAGATTCTGCGCTCTTGCAAAATGCTCAACAGCGGATTTGATCCCTGGGAAATAGCCGAAGTCGTGCCCGCAGAGGTATCCGCCCGGCTTTACTTTCGGTGCCCATGCGTGGATGTCGGCTTTACAGCCTTCGTAGGAATGGTTCGCGTCAATGAAGACAAAATCGAGTGACAGATCATCAAATAGACCTGCCGCCCGCACGCTATCGCACTGCAAGAAATGGATTCGCGGCCAATGCCGGCGCACGCGCCACATGCACTCTTGAAAGATCACGGATTGCTCATCTTCCGTCCGAAATGCTTCTTTGTCGCCGGTTCCCTTGTAGCTTCTACTGGCGTGCGCATGCCACGTATCGACGAGCCACAACGATAGTTGCGGGAGCAGGTGCAGTAACGCTGCGGCGTTTTTTCCCCGTGAGACGCCGACCTCTACGCCGAGGACCGACGGCTTGTCCTTCATGCGTTCTGCAATCGCTTGAGCGCGACCGAACAACTTTGGCGTATATCCGTCGTGGCGCCACCATACCTTTTTCAGAGCCTGCTGCTTCCCTCCGACGTTGAAATGGTAGATGTACCCATTCATTTGGGGCCAGGTTACGTCCGGGCGAACCGGCAACGTCGCCTTGCATACGTTCCAGGTGAACGGCAGCCACACGGTGGGGATTTTTCGATGGACCAGCAAGAGCGATAAAACAGATTGCTCGGGCATCAACGACGGATCATGATTCCAGCGTTGAGCGACGGCCTGAGCCTCGCGGAACAGGTTCAGATGATGACGGGGGCTATATAGGATGAAACCGCCATTCAGATGTCGTTCGTCCTCTATCGGATCGACGTCCATCCGTTTGGCCCATAGTTCGATGGCATTGAGCCGCAGATTTCGCTCGTCGGGGATGTAATACTGTCTCGCAGAGACCACGCCGACGTGCGTTTCTGGAACAACATCAAAAGGTGACGGAGCGTTACGACGAATCAGCATGTCGGCGTCAAGTTGCACTACCTGACGATAACCCGTCAGCTGCTCGATCGCGTAAACCTTCTGCCAGAAATGATGGACTTTGGGTACAAGCGGAGACTTGATCTCGACGAAGTCGCAGACCCAGCGATCAGCAGCCGCCACGAATGACAGACGGGATTTCTCATCAAGGGCACGGCCGCCGATGTTTAAGACCACGATTGCTTTGTCAGGCATGAGTCGGCTCCAATTTGACATGACAATGTCGGGGTTGTGGCCATTCGACAGCCCGTTGAATCTGCTCTTCCGTGGGGGATATTTGCAGAAAGGCACAAATCCGCTCAACCTGTGCCCGTGGATTCGTAAGCAGTTCGTGATAAGGCACTACGAGCACTCGATCGGAAGGCATTGCTTCGACTAGTTTTCGTTTACCGGCTTCGAGCCATCGCTGGTGCAATTCGAGTTGCTCCGGGTCGCGACGGGATCCCTCGCGACGGATGAGCGATTGAATCGATTCGTCAACTGGCCTTTCGCTGACGATAACCCGAAGCTGATCGCCACACACGGCGCGGAGTGGATTCCCGAGCCGACAGAGCAGCGGATACTTTCCGCCGGCAATGGTCCGGCGTTCGGCCGCCTCACGACGTCTCGCATTGATCCATTCGCGGAGACGATCAGTAATCTTCGATTCAGGCTGGAGCCAGCCGACAACAGGAAACGGAATTGCCCACTCGCAGATTTGGGCAAGCCCGATCGCTTCGAAGCCGCACTTTTTGTCCGGATTGTTCGGATCCCGGCCGTAGTATCCAACAAAGGTGTTTCCCATGTGAATGCCGAGATGGTGCAGCACACCAGCCAGGCAACTTGAGCCGGACGAGTGCAACCCCACAACGGCGACGAAAGGAAATCGATCCGGGATGAATTTTGCGACGTCCGCAGCATTCGGCCAGAATCGTGGGTTGTCGTACTCTCGTCCTGCGATATTTGACGCGCCTTCGCGCTGACCAACTAACCATTCTCCAGGGCAATAGATCGGCCACTTCTGCTCCATATGCATCGTGCCGTAGTGGTGGTCGATGTGGTGCTTCGATTTCCAATGATTCCGGCAGAGGTGGCGATAGACGGCTCGCATTACCTCCCCTCTGAGCGCGTACGCATGCGTGCGATTCACGTTGTAGGGCCGGAACACGTGCTCATTGACAGCCTTGGGAGGATGATCTCGCACGAACAGATGCTGCCCGCCGAGGTACAGCATGCCCCAGTCCGAGGGCAGGGCCTCGAGGAATCGCTGCACCTTGTCGCGAAATCCTTCGCAGCAGATCGCGTCGTCCTCAAGGATGAGCACCGATTCGACGCCCTCGTTCAGGCACTTTTCAATGATCTGCAAGTGGCTCCGGTAGCACCCCCAAGCGCCGCCGCCTTGCGACCACCACGGCGGCGGAGGGCATTTCTTCCCGTCCACTGCCGGCCAGCGTTCCGGCTGCTTGAACGGCCAATCCGCCGGTAAGCCCTCGATAAACTGCTTCCATCGATCCGGCCGTCGGTCCAGATTGATGCAATACACCCGCTCGAAGAAGTTTTTCAGGTCCATCGATTGCCCCTCCGCTGTGGCAAACTTTTCACACCGACCGTACTTGATCCGTGCAGCCCATAGGCCCACGCCGTCGCAGCCGCGGCACTTGGGACATGAACGCAGGCCGTTGCACTCGCGACAGA
>CAYVVR010000569.1:0-923 GCA_964454655.1 uncultured Planctomycetaceae bacterium
CGGACCGGGGATCCGCCGTATTCAAAAGGCCAACGAACAGGCCAAGGCGAAGGGGGTGATCGTGGCCGTCGGACACCATCTGCGCCACGAGGTCAAACACATCGAGGTCATGAAACGCGTCCACGATGGTGCGATCGGCAAATTGAAATTCCTGCGGGCATATTTCAATTCGGCCGGTGTGTGGGTGCGTCCTCGACGTGAAGGCCAGACCGAAATGGAATACCAGGTCATGAACTGGTATTACTTCACCTGGCTCAGCGGCGATCACATCGTCGAGCAACACGTGCACGACCTCGACGTGTGCAATTGGTTCATGCAGGACCAGCACCCGATCGAAGCGCAGGGGATGGGCGGCCGACAGTTCCGCATCGGTCCCGATTACGGTGAAATCTTCGATCATCACGCCGTCGAGTTTACCTATCCCGACGGCACGAAAGCCTACAGCTACTGCCGGCACACGCCCAATTGCTGGAACAGCTTCTCGGAACACGCACACGGAACGAACGGATACGTGAGCGTTCAAGGGCACGGCCAGGCCGAATTGGTCGTCGACGGCCGGGAACCGCAAAAATGGGATCGCGGTCCCGACGGTCACCAACTTGAATGGGATCACATGTTAGCCGCTCTCCGCGACGGAGAAAAGTACAACGAAGTCGATACCCGCCTACCGGCCACGGTCATGGCGATCATGGGCCGCATGGCTACCTACTCGGGCAAGATCGTAACCTGGGGCGATGTCGTGCAGTCGGAACTCGACTTGTCACCGTCGGGTTATACTTGGGATTCCGAACCGCAACCGAAGCCCGGTCCCGACGGCATCTATCCTTGTGCCGTGCCCGGCATTACGAAAGCATGGTAACGCGACTTCGCGCAAAAAAGCGACCGGCGACTCGACGGAATGTCCGGGCCGCCGGTCGTCGTTT
>CAYVVR010000569.1:933-2938 GCA_964454655.1 uncultured Planctomycetaceae bacterium
GCTTACTCGTGCTTCCACGAAACCTGCCAGCGGCAAGGTTCGGCCTTCGACGGCCTCCAACGGATTCGTAGCAACCGGCCTTCGCGATGTATTTCGGTGCCGGTTGCGTTTGCACATCGGAACTCTGCGTGTTCGAATTCTCCGTGTAAAGGCAGGACAATCCGCAGTTCATACGGATCGCCGACCGGAGCATCGGAGACGCCCGATAGTACGCCGTGCTGAGCGTCCCAATGCTCATCGCAAAGATCGACGACGCCTTGCGTCACGTGTCGCGATGTGCTGACGACCTGCGGGAAACTCGTCTCCGTACGAATCGACAAAATGGAACATCCCCCTGGAGGAAGCTCCACAGCCAGCTCAGTGCCGGTCAATTCGACGAGACGGTCTCGCCAAAAGTCATACCCGATGTACCGCTCGGCCTCAGGCAGGCCGATCCGCGAGATCGGATAGCTAATACGTTGCGGCGAGTCGATGTCCCAATTGAACACCCCCAACACGTATCGCGGTCGCTCTCCGCGCTCGTCGCGCAATAACCACAAGCGGGCCGGATCGTTCTCGAGATAATCGACCGGTCGCACGGTTTTCAGCGGTTGCGACGGCATGGATCGCGTTAGCATTCGCAATCGATCGGGCGGAAGCTGATCGTATTGGTAGCTGCTGGAATGCAAAGAGCCCGTGAGGGCCGTCCACGAGACCGAAGTTTCCGCCATTTCTTTCGGAAAACTCGGTCGCACATACACGGGATCAGGATCGTTGTACCACACCCGATTGTTCAGAAAGAAGACACGCGTCGAAAACAGCGGCCCGCGAATCAAGCCCTTAGGGTTCGCGCCGTTATCCGGTCCGACCCGCATCGCGTCGACCATGCCGAACGCGGGACCGAACGACCGCATGTTCTGGGGGGCACAGCACCCGAGCAAGAACACGTCTTTGCCGGCGGTCTCGCGGACGATCGCCAATCCCTTGCGGTACGCTTCGATCGGTGTCATCGCGGGATTGTATCGTGTGGTCATTCCCAGATCGTCGTCTTGGTACGCCGAGTTCACATATTGCAAACGCGTGCCGGTGCCCGTCCACAAGCCGTCCATCTTGAAATAGCGATATCCCCATTCACCGGCGATGCGGGCGACGATCGAACGCAAGTACGCTTGCGCGTCGGGATTCGTCATGTCCAGACACGTTCCTCCCCAACGCGCAACGAACGGCGCCTCTCCCGGAGGAAAATCGGGGCGCGTTCCCCCGTTGGTCTGTGCAATGTGGTTGTACGGGGAACGACCTTCTCGGTAGAACAACCCCAGCTTGTCTTGCCAATACGGATCATTCCACGTGCCGGCAAACGGCATGAACCAAATGCCGGGTACCAGTCCCCGGGCTTTGACGGCATCGGCGGTGTGTTTCATCCCGGAAGGAAACGGTCCGTCGGGCTGGTGCGTTGAAAAATTCTTGCGCGGTCCGTTATTGCTTTTGCCCGCCTGCCAACCGTCGTCGATTTGGACGACCTGAAAGCCGAACGGGGCTAGATTCTTCTCGGCAAACTCTGCATTGCGGACAATATCGTGTTCGTTCGAGGCCCGCGCGTGATACCATGTGCAATACACGGTGGGACGCGGCGGCAAATGAATGTCGTAGTATCGGGCGATCGATTCGGCATACTGCTCCAACCCCAATCGAACATCGTCGAAGAAGCCCACAAGCAGAATCTCCGTCTCGGCTTCGCCGTTCGGCGGAATCCGCAAATCGCCGTAGTCGATGTGGGCCGAGCATTCGGGAACCGTGTTCGTTCCCGCTGCGGAAACGATGCCGGAGCCGCGTTCGTGCGTCAACCAACCGATCACCAGGCCTCGGCGCGATTGCGGATCGGCAATCGTCATGAAGGTGTATCCGGCGGGCGATTTTTCGGGAGCGAGCAACCCTGCCGTACTCATGGTTACCGTGCCGCCGGCGGCCCAGTTTCCGACCGCCCGGTCTCCGGGCTGTTTTCAAACACTCGAGCAACTGACCCTTA
>CAYVVR010000570.1:0-2937 GCA_964454655.1 uncultured Planctomycetaceae bacterium
CCGACAGGGCGACGGCGAGCCACCCAAGGCGTTTCGCCGACCGGCGATTTGCGTTCGGTCGATCGACGTCGGCAGCCGCACACATTCCGTTGAACCGCTTCATGGCATCCCTGCTTTGCGATTCGTGCCGATTGCGAATCTTTCCACGCGACCGTCTCCGGCGATCCGTCGTCGGAGTCGATCGTCACAAAACGGCGACACGATAGCCGTTCCCTACCCCTCCGTCAAGCCGAACCGAACGCACCCGCCGGAAGGCAACCGGAACGCTTCGCATCTGCCGCTCGCTATCGAACGATGGATTTGATTTGTTCGTCGATACCGGCGGTCGACAGGTTGCAACTAACGACCCGCCCTTCGGGATCGACGAGAATGACCGTCGGCAAGGTGAAGACCCCCAAGTCGGTAGCCGGTTTACTGTCGAGACCGCCTTCTTCGAAAATCTGCGGCCAGGGCAGTCGGTTCTCGGCGAGGAACGATTTCAACTGGTCGGCACTGTTGTCGAGATTGATGCCGATAACCGCCAATTTCGAACCGTACCGGCTGATGAGATCCTTCAATAGGGGCATATCCTGCTTGCACGGTTCGCACCAACTTGCCCAAAACTGGATGAGAACCACCTTTCCGCGATAGGCCGACAGGTCGACCAATCCGCCTTGCGGATCATGACCTTGCAGCTCCAGGCGTTGGCCGACCAGATTCAACCGTCGAATCGCGCCTTTCGCCTTCGCGGCATCGGGCGAGTTCGGGAAGCGATCGACCAGTTGTTGATACCATTGTTGGGCCTTCTCCGTTTCGCCCGCGTATTCGAGCGAAATTCCCAATTGCAGCATGGCCTCGGCGGCGGCCGGCACATCGCCGTAGTCCTTGACGAAGCCTTCCAGGTTGCTCATCCACGTTTCTTGAACCTTGGCGTAATCGGCCTTCGGATCTTGAATCGCCAGGCCGTATTCGGCCGTGATCTGGCGCAAGCGAACCAGGGCCGCAAGCTCTTTGCGTTTCGGATCTTTCTTCAACGCCTCGTACAAGGCTTTGAGATGGTCGATTCCCTTGGGAAACGCTCCTGACTGGACGGCCGCACTCGTTTCGTCCGCCAGTTGGCGGATCCACATGGCGCGGTCCTGTTCGGTTTCGCTTTTGGCGATAAGCTGTTCGAGAATCTGCGTTCGCTTCTCGTACAGTTCGGCCTGCTGCTCCAGCGACGAAGCCGAAGCAATCGCCTGATCCATGTCGGCGATCGCCTCGATCAATTTTTGCAGCTCGGCATTCGGCGCGTTTTGAGCAGTCGAGGCAGCTTCGGGAACCTGCGGCGTCGCAGAGGCTACCGCCGGGGGTGTGAAGAAGATGCCTTCGGCCGAGGCGGTCTCGGCGCTCACAGGCGACGGCGCGTCGACCAATCGCCATGCGTTCCCTACCCGTACCAGCGTACCCAACAGCAATTGAAGCGGTTCGCCTTTGCGCTCGGTGAACGCCAGGGCGTTTTCATAGACATAAACATCGGCGGAGGCCGTGTCGCCCGGAATGACGCCGGGACGATTCGCATTGAACTGCACCCAATCGACATCGCTCAACCCGGCAGCCGTCGCCGCCGCCCGGAACGCCGAACGGGCCTTCGCAAGATGCTCGGCTACCTTCGTCGCGTGTTCTTCCGAGAGCGGTAATTGCTTGAGCTCGTCGGCCGACAAAAGCAATCGCAGGAACCGTTGTTCATCGGAGTCGGCTAATGCTTTCACGGCCTCGTAGGCAACTTCCTCCGGTGAGATGGCTTGCCACTTGTCGATCTTGCCGTCTTCGTTCGTATCGATCCCCCACCGGGTACCGGCCGTATTCAACCAACGATATTGATCGACCTTGCCGTTGCCGTCGCTGTCGATATCGCGGTACACCTCGATGCCCCCGGCGAAGTAGCACCACATATCGACCTTGTTGTCGCCGTTGGTATCGAGGAACCGGCGAAGAGTCACCCCTTGGCCGTTGCTGACCTCCCAACCGACGGCTTTTCCAAGTTTCTTCGCTTCGATTTTGCAGGCCTCGACCTCATCGCCGGTGGGCACGTCGTAATCGACGTCGGCCTGGACCGGCTTCAGTTGCAGAGCCGCTTGAGCGCTCGGACCGGCCGCCTCCGTTCGGGCGGGCATCCACCAGATGGCCGCCGCCACCAATACGAACCAGCATCGCCGATACATGGATCCCTCCATCGATTCGTCGGATGTTTCCGTAACTCGTTCTCGGTGGAATACACCGTCCGCTATCGCCGGGTGCCGCAGCATGCGGCTGTTCTGGAAGAAGTGTAGCCGAAACCCTTGTTTCGATCACCAGCAATTTTTTGCCAAAAAGACATCCCAACCACCGCAAACACCCCATCTTATTGCACAGCACCATCCGATCTTTGGTGAACAGACCACCGGCGACGAGTAGCGCTCGGCGTCGGTTCGAAACCCGATCGGGTCGCCATCACCTGCGGGTTTTCGCTCTTCATGCCGACCGATACAATCAACTTGCGAGGATGGAGCGGCCCGGCCGGGTCGCCGTTGATGCCGTGGCTTGAGTGTGCGACACACGGGAAGCCTCCCGTTTTCCTTCATGCACACCGCAACCCCTTGAGAAATCATGAGTTCGGATTCCATTCCTCCGGTGCCACTGCCGACGGCGGAAGGAGGTCGTTATCCCACGCTCCGCCAGTTCACCGTGTTTCTGGAAAACCGCGTGGGGCAACTGCTGGAGCTGGTGCGTCGATTCGAATCGAACCGCGTGCCGATCGTGGCACTCTCAGTGGTCGACACCTGCGAATGCGCGTTCGTCCGGTTTCTTCCTGCCGACCCCGAAAAGGGACGCGAGATTCTCGAACGTGCCGGCTTGGCGATCGTCGAAAGCGACCTGATCGCCGTCGAGCTGCCCGATTCGCCGCAACCGCTGGCCGAAATCTGCACGGCCTTGCTG
>CAYVVR010000571.1:0-2930 GCA_964454655.1 uncultured Planctomycetaceae bacterium
TACGCCGGCTACGGGACGGCCGGACGCACGCAAGGTGAAATGCCTCAGTACCTGTATGTCGCGGTCGAGCGGGCGGTAGTAACCGATCCGAACGCACCGGTCGATAGCCTCCAATGGGAACGCATCAACACGAACCAGCGAGCATTCGAAGAGAATTTGTATACGTCGACTTCGACGCCCTACGTGCCTCGGGAATATATGGTTCCGCGAGGGCAAGTCCCCATCACGTGGCCGTTGCGTCAACTGGTCGGTGCCGAGTGGGGACCCGAGGTGGCGCACGAACCCGAGATTCCGTTCATGAAGCCGCGGGCGATGGGGGCTTACGGCTATCCGGGATACGGTCCTGAAGGCCCGATGCCGCCGGGGCAACCCGGGGCCGAAGGCGAACAAGAACAGCCGGCCGAACCCGAGCTGCCCGAGATTCCCGAGGGACCGCTCGCGACTCCGGCGCCCGGAAGACCCGGCATGCCCGGTGTGCCCGGTGCAGGCGCCTATGGGTATCCGGGCTATGGAAGCAGCGGATACCCGGGCTATCCCGGCTACGGCATGGGCGAAGGGGACTACGAAGGCGAAAGCGAATATGGTAGCGGTTACGGAGCCGGGTACGGTTCCGGCTATGGTGCCGGAGCGTACGGACCGAGTGCTGCCGTCGCCGCCATGCAGGTCAAGTACAAGTTGTTCCGCTTCGTCGATTACAAGGTCGAGCCGGGACGCAAGTACCGCTACCGCGTGAAGCTGTACTTGGTGAATCCGAATGCGAACGTCGATCCGCGATTTCTGGAAGACGAATCGCTGGCCGAAAAGAAGTGGCTCGAAACCGAGTGGAGCGAACCGTCTCCGCCGATCGCCGTGCCTTACGATGCCGACATTTTGGCCGGAGCGGCCAAGCCGGGACGTATCCCCTACAGCGGCCCGAAAGCGACCGTCGGTGTGACCGTGTTCGATCCGGAGGACGGCTCTACGGCCTTCCACGAATTTGCCGATCTCGATCGTGGGACGGTCGTCAACTTCTTGGCCGACGAAGTGAAGGCGAAACAGCCCGTTCGCCGAAAACGCAAGCCGACACGCCCCGCCGGTCCCTACGGCAGCGAGGAATACGGCGATTACTCCGGTGGAGAAGAAGAATACGGCAGCAGCGGCTACGGTGAGGAAGAGTACGGAGCCTACGGCAGTCCGTACGGTCCCGCCGCGCCGAAGGAAGAAGAGGAAGATATCGACTACATCACGAATATGCTGATCGTCGATATCTTGGGCGGCGATCCGACGCCGACACGTCAAGCCGCGCCGGGAGAAATCCTTTTGATGGATCCCGACGGGAACTTGCTCGTGCGGCGCGAGGTCGACGACGAAGAGAAGTACAAGGAGTTTACCGAAGAGAAAACCGCCTCGCCGTATGGCGCCTACGGACCCTACGGTGAAGGAGAGGCAGAAGGGGAATACCCCGAAGGATACTGATTTTCAATCGGTGGGCTCTTTGGGGTGAAGCCGCCGACAAAAAATAGACGCGCGCATCTCGCCGTGAGATGTGCGCGTTTTTTTTGCAAGCCGTATTCTCGCAGCTTCTCGCGTGCAGTGACGAAGGCAGCCCACGCGGGCTTTCTCGGGGAATGCCGATCGATCTTGGGAATCTCGAAAAATCGGCATTGACGCGGTTATGGTTCTTTTGCACTATTCCCCCGCTTACGAACCGGTATCAGGAGCCGTAGGGTCGTGAATTTCCGTCTTCGAAGAAAACGAAAGAGCGAAAGCGGTAGCCATGGTCCGCCCGTGATCGGCGGTCCGGGCCGCGTGCGAGCTCCCGACCGAAGACGGACGCGCCGCGGCGTCGTTGAGACCGGCAAACCGAAAATCGAAAGCGGGAAGAATTGCCCTTGACCGCGAATGCGGCAATCGCTATTTATCCCGCTCCCGATGGATAAGGCCGACAATGCGTCGGAAAAAACGCTAGGCTGTGCGCCGATCCTGCGCTGCGAGTGTGCGTAGGAATTCGGTGCCGGGTCATCGCATGGAGGCGATACCACGATGCCGTTATTTCGACAAACGTTACCGGAACCACGTGCGAGTGGAAGCTCTCTGCGAGGCATGGAACGGAGTCCTGCGAGTCTCGAAAGGAGAAACGGGTTGAAGACGACTGCACGAATCCTCACCAGCGTGATCGCGGTCGGTGTGGGGGTGCTGCTGGTCGCTTCCCAATTGAACGCTCAAGTCGTTCCAGGAAGCACCGGCAACCAAGGGCAAACGCCCGACCAGTTGCGACAGCGATCGGACGACTTGTTGGCTCGGGCACGGCAGGCCATCGCCGAAAATGATCTCGATGCCGCCGAACGCCTGGTTCGCGAGGCCGAAGCCTTGGGCGTCACGTATCCGCCGGTGTACCTCGGCGATACGCCGGCGAAGGTGCGGCGGGCGATCGAGCAGGCTCGCGGCGGCAGCGGCCTGAACCGGCTGCTTTCCGGATTCAAGAATGATCCGAAGGTGCCGGACGCGACCCCGTTCGATGCCGCCGGAGCCGGAGGCGTCACGCCGCTTCCGCCGGTCGGCCAAGTTCGCCCCGTCACCCCGCCCGGTGCCGCCGGCGATGCCGCCAAGCGGGCGAACAGCGATCGCTGGTTGCTCGAAGCACGCCGAGCGTTGGCGGTGGGCGACGTGCGGACCGCCCGTAAGTACGTCGAGCAGGTCAAGTCGCTGGGGCTGCAATACGGTCGTTACGACGATTCACCGGAACGCGTCACCGCCCTGATCGACGCTTATGAAAAGCTGACCGCCGACAAGGCGACCAAGGGCGGAACCGAGGCGTATCGTCGCCTGTACGCGAAGGTCCTCCTGGAACAAGCCGACGGCTTGCTCCGCTGGGGAGACCTCGACGAGGCCGAACGGCTCACGATGCTCGCCCAACAGCAGAACGTCACCTTCAGCGCCTTCGAGGTGAA
>CAYVVR010000572.1:0-2921 GCA_964454655.1 uncultured Planctomycetaceae bacterium
ATGAACAAGGCTTTCAACACGGCCGCAGAAGCGATCGGGCTGCCTCGCGACGAGATCGAAGAGATGGCCGTTCCGGCTTACGGATTGGAAGAAGGCGGCAGGCGAAGCGAAACCATCGGCGATTACCGCGCCGAGTTGGTGGTTACCGGTACCGACGCCAAGATCCGGTGGGTCAATCCGAAAGGAAATCTCCTCAAGTCGCCCCCGTCGAAGGTGAAAACGGAACACAAGGACGAGCTCAAGGAGCTCAATCAAGCGTTGAAAGACATCAGGGGCATGCTGGCTGCGCAACGCGATCGGATCGAATCCCTGTTCTTGTTGGAAAAGTCGTGGCCGATCGATCAATGGCGTGATCGCTACCTCGCCCATCCGCTGGTCGGCACCATCGCACGACGGCTTATTTGGTGCATCGACCAGGTGCCTGCGTTGTTCATCGACGGCACACCGACCGATGTCGCGGGCAAGCCTATCAAACACGGCAAGACGGCCGAAATCACGCTGTGGCATCCCGTCGGGCGTCCCGCTGAAGAGGTCATGGCGTGGCGTGCACGCTTGGAAGAACTCGAAATCACACAGCCGTTCAAACAAGCGTATCGCGAAGTCTATTTGTTGACCGACGCCGAACGAAACACGCAAGTCTACTCCAACCGTTTCGCGGCACACATCGTCCGCCAGCACCAGTTCAATGCGCTGTGTGCCGCCCGAGGCTGGAAATTCAAGATGCAAGTGGTTTTCGACGGCCTCTTGTCACCGGCCATCAGGGAACTTCCGCAATGGGGACTGCGCGCCGAGTTTTGGGTCCAAGGGATCGACGACGATCGCGGCACGTACTCGAACGACTTGGGCGTGTTTTCCTACTTGACGACCGACCAAGTTCGCTTTTATCGCCTGGAGGCCGCCCCGAATCACAGTGACGGGGACGGAGAATGGTTTAGCTCGGCAGGCGGCCCCGGGCGGGACAACGTCAACGACCCGCTGCCGCTGGACGAGATCCCCGAACTCGTATTCTCCGAGATCATGCGGGACGTCGACTTGTTCGTCGGTGTCGCTTCCATCGGTAATGATCCCGCGTGGGAGGACGGCGGCCCGGAAGGCCGATTTCGCGAGTACTGGAACACCTATTCGTTTGGTGACTTGTCCGAAACGGCCGCTACCCGGAAAAAGGTGCTCGAGCGTTTGATCCCCCGCCTGAAAATCGCTGACCGCTGTTCCTTCAGCGATCGGTTCCTGATCGTTCGCGGCGACAAACGGACGTACAAGATTCACCTCGGGTCGAGTAACGTCCTGATGGAGCCCAACGATCAATATCTGTGTATCGTGTCGTATTCTCGTTCCCGATTGCCGCAGGATGATTTGTTTCTGCCGTTCGAAGGTGACGAGACGCTGTCGCTAATTATCAGCAAGGCGCTGTTGCTGGCCGAAGACACAAAAATCAAGGATCGTACCATCACGCGTCAAATCGACCGCCGGTAAGGAGCCCTCGCGGTCCGAACAGTTCCATGGGAGTCAAGCGATGAGTGTGACGTTGACCATTCGTGACGAAACCGCTGCCGGCAAAGTTTACAGCGAAATGTCGCTGGAATTGCCCTCCGAGCGTGTGACCGTCCGGGAACTGATCCGCCGGCGAGTGTATCAGGAGGTGCAGGACTTCAATCGACGACAAGACGAGATCTTCCGCGGTCTGGTTCAGCCGACCGATACCGAGCGCATCCTCAACGGGCACAAAACCGAATACCGTTTGAAGCACCATCGCCCGATCGATTGGAAACAGCAGTTCGAAAAGGCGCTGGAAGCGTTCGAAGAGAACCGCTTTCTCGTCATCGTAAACGACACCCAGGTCGCGTCGCTGGACGACGAATTCACGGTCGACGCACACACTCAAGTCAGCTTTGTGAAGTTGGTGATGCTGGTCGGGGGGTAGGCCCTTCGGCATGTGGTACAAATGCCGGAATTGCAACTACGAAGATGCCCGAGGCTTCATTCCGGGGGTGTCGTGCGGCATTTACCTGGCCATATTGAGTGTATTTCCTGTAATGGTGATCGAATTGGGCTTGGCGGCGCTCAAGAGCGTGTTGGACATCGACGGATTCGGTTGGTGGTGGCTCGCCGTCGTTCCCTCGTTAATCGTGGTCTCGCTTATTGGGATCATTCCAACCGCGTATGCCTTTCAACTGATTGAATGGCTCGCGTATTGTTGGAAGCCCTGTCCAAAATGCCGAAAACGCAAGTGGTCATGGGGCTACACCAAGGGCTTTGGATTGTGATCTAGCAAAGTTCGACGGCGCAGCTTACAGCGAGTGGAGCAGCAGCACGGGTTGTGAGATTGAGTTCACGAGCGGCCGCCGTGTGAGCCCGGCTGCCGGCGGCTCGTTTCCATTGCCTTCTCCCGTTTTTCTCGTTCGTCCAGTGCTTCGCGAATCGCCGTCTTCACATCATCAGACCATGGTCCCGATTCCGCCTGCTGTTTCAACCACGCTAAACCGGCCTCGGAGATTGGAGCTTCGATGATCACGTAGGCAAACGTTCGACGAAGCCCAATCAAATGCGGCAAGAAGCGCTCGTCGCCCTCCTGCCAGTAAATAACCCAGACATGCGGATCCGCGACAGGTGCCTTCCGTGCGAATCGACTCGGCCAAGCGTCCGCCAGAAATATGAACCTACGGATGTGAATATAGCGATCGTGGGCGGCGGCATCTAGCAGCCCGTTGCAAAATCCCGTTTGCAGCCTGCCGCTGATTGTAGACAATAGCGGCACGTAACGCCAAGGAGCAGTTTCGAACAATCTTGTTTGGCAAGCACGATGCTCGGACGCAGGAAACGACTTCGACAGCCGTCGCTGTTTATTCGACGCGACGAGATACCCGAGCCGCCCGGTGCGGTGTTTTACCGGAAGCTGAACGAGCTTCTGGCGAAACACCGGT
>CAYVVR010000573.1:0-2919 GCA_964454655.1 uncultured Planctomycetaceae bacterium
CTCTTGTACAACGCGAGGATACCGTCGCGGGCGGCTTTGTCTTTTCGATCGGCCAAGGCGCGAAGCAGGCCGATTTGGGCGTCGGGCTCGAGCTTTTCCAACTCGGCGACCAAGGCCAAGGTGGCCTCTTTGCCGGGAAGGCCCGTGCGAACCTGTTCCCAGGCCAGCGCTCGCATGTCGGTGTCGGGTGAAGACAACAGCGGCACGATCATCTCGAGCATGCCGTCGTCTTGCGCACGCGCCGCCTGAAACGCCGTTCCGCAAAGCACTAAAACCGCAACGAAAATAATCCGACCGGTTGTACGATTCACGATTGTTCAACTCCCGGAGCACAAAACCACCCGAAAAATACCCGGCACGCCGCATACCGACGACGGTTCCGGAGAACGTATCGGTCCCTTTACGTATTACGACGCACCTGCCGCGAAGGATCGCCGGCGGAAGCCGATCGAGGCGGACGTAAAGAAGCCACTCGACGACCGGCCGTCCCTCTTCTGCATTGTGACGGATGAGGGGACCGATCGTCGAGTGGGGTTGTCGCCGTTATCAACGACCGAGGGTCAGTTGGCCGCTGAGGTCAGCATGCCGCGAGTGGCGGCGAGCTTCACGTGCTTCGGCAGGTTTTGGGCGGCCAGCTTCTTGTAGATGGCCAGCGCCTCGGCCTTCTTGCCCGCCTTGACGAGCTTTTCGGCACAAACGAGGGCCGCGTGAGCGACCTTTTCGGCGGCCTCGGCGGGCACGCCGGTCGCCCCGACCAACGCCTTGCCGGCCTCGACCGTGCCGATGTTGCCCAGCGCGTACGCGGCGGCGGCCGCGGTCTCGGCGTCGGCGCTCAGCAGGGCGGCCAAAGCGGGAACGGCCTCGGCGTCTTCGCGATCACCCAACGAGCTGATCACGCCGATGCGAACCTTTCCGGAAACCTTGCCCAACGCCTCGCGCAACGCGGCGGCGGCTTCGGGGACTTCCATCAGCTCGAGCGCGTAACGAGCCATGTGCGAGGTCTTCTCGTTCGTGAGGAACGATGCGATGACCGGTACCGAGGCGGCCGTCCCGACGATCCGCAGCTTGCGGAAGAGAAAATCTTGCGCGGCGTACGAAAGGTCTTGCTTGAGGGCCTCGGCCAACTTGGTTTCGAGTTCTTTCCGTGCGGCGGCGTCGCCGGCGGTGGCGACGATCGCCTCGTCGATCGGCTTCAGGGCGTTGTAATCCGACCCCCAGTCGAACGTCTTCAGGGCTTCGAATGCTTGATCCAACATATTCACACACCTTGATAAAAAGGATGTTTTCGAGTCGTCAACAAACGAACAAACAGGTCGATTACAGGATCCACGGTTCGCGGCGCGCCCGGTCACGCAGGCGGTTCGCTTCGTCGTCGCCGATGAACTCTTGCTTGGCGACGTCCCACTTCAAGGACCGCTTCAACGTGTAGGCCACGATACCCAGGTGGCACACGGTGACGGTGTTGACGGCCAGTTCGATGTCGCGGAAGGGCCGCTGCCGCGTCTTCACGCATTCGATGAAGTCGCCGTAGATGCCGCCGGTTCCCTTGTATTCGGGCACCGGTTTGGGTTCGCGCTTTTCGCCCGGCGTTCCTTCGACCTGAAGGTTGCCGGTGTTCGGCCGATTGTGATACAGGATCAAGCCGTTCGGATAACGATACTCGAGGAACTCTTTGCCGTTCTCGACGTGGTAAATGACTTCCTGCGGTTGCAGTTCGCGGACGTCGACGGCGAAGGTCGCACCGCCGAAGTGGTGGGCACCCCAGTCGGTCATGCCGCCGCCGGAGTAGTCGATGTACGATCGCCAGCTTCCGCCGCGGGTGCTGAAGTTCCCGTCGCAACGCTTGCTGTTGTAAGGAGCCCACGGCGCCGGTCCGAGCCACATGTCCCAATCGATGTCGTCCGGCACCTCTTCGGCGGGCAAGTAGCAGGGTTGCGAAAGCGGGCCGACGTTCACGTTGATCCACTTGATCGTGCCCAGCTCACCCGACCAGCACTTGTCGACGACTTTGCGATAATCTTGCAGCACGCGCTGGCTACCGCCGGAGACGACGCGCCCGTACCGGCGTGCGGCCTGAACCATCAACGGGCCTTCGCGCAGCGTGCGGGTTTCGGGCTTTTGGCAGTAGACGTCTTTTCCCGCCCGGCACGCTTCGATCACGATGATCGCGTGCCAGTGGTCGGGCGTGGCGACGTGGACGGCGTCGATGTCTTCGCGAGCAAGCAATTCGCGGAAGTCGTTGTAGGCTGCGCAGTCGCTGTTGCCGTACTTACTGTCGACCTTGTCTTTCGCCTTCTGGCGGACGCTCTTGCGCACGTCGCAGACGGCCACGTATTGGACATCGCCGCGGTTGAGGAAGGCGTTCTGGTCGCCGCGGCCTTGGTTACCGATTCCGATGCCGCCCATCACGATGCGTTCGCTGGCGGGGGCACGATCCTGGTTACCCAACGCGGCCGAGGTGATCACGTACGGAGCCGCCAAGCCCGCACCGGCCGCTTTCAAGAAATCGCGGCGGCTGGGTTGAAAGTACTTACTCATGTTTCAATCTCGCTGACTCTACGAGGAAACTGGAACGGGTACCGTTCGAGCGCGACGCCCGAACACGACGATTCTTCGGCCTTCGCTCACACGCATCGTGACGAGCAAATGGAACCGAACAGGAACTTTGCTATCGTACCATCGGCGTCGCCGAATTTCGAACCCTTTTCGAGCGTTCGCATCGAATGACGGGATAAGGAAAACCGCGTTTCGGGCCTTCCGTCGGCGGCTCGTGGTGCGGCGGGCGATGAAAGGGGAAATAGTCTTTATTTCTACGTTGACATTGTGCATGAAAGGTGTCGTCGTGTTGCCTTTTCCCCCTCTCAGGGACCAGTTCAACTTATGTAGCGAGTAGAGCGGTTGTGGAGCGGCGGTGGAAGG
>CAYVVR010000574.1:0-2913 GCA_964454655.1 uncultured Planctomycetaceae bacterium
GCGACCGACTGAACCGCATCCTCGCCGAGTGCGACTATTACTGGTGCGAATGCACGCGCGACGTGCGGCTGGCCCGCGATCGCGGTTTCGCGGGAACGATCCTGCCCGTCATTCCCGTAGCAGGCGGATTCGATCTCGATCGCGCCCGGGCGTTGCAATCGGGGGTTCCCCCTTCGAAGCGACGCACGATCGTGTTGAAGGGCTACCAGGATTGGGCCGGAAGAGCTTTGACCGCCTTGTACGCTCTGCGGTTGTGCGCCGATCTGCTCGACGGTTACAAGCTGGTGATTTACACCGGCGGACGCGATCCCGAAGCCGTCGAGATCGCCGCGGAATTGTTCGCGCAAGATACCGGTGTCGAGGTCGAGACGGTCAAGCACGTTCCGCACGAGCGGATGCTCGAATACCACGGTCGCGCCCGCACGTCGATCGGGGTGAACATCAGCGACGCGATCTCGATTTCGTCGTTGGAAGCGATGATGATGGGTTCGTTTCCCATCCAATCGAACACCGCCGCCGCGGGCGAGTGGTTCATCGACGGCACGTCGGGAATCCTCGTGCCGCCCGAAGACCCGCACCCCATCGCCGAGGCGATCCGCCGCGTGCTCACCGACGACGCGCTGGTCGATCGGGCCGCCGAAATCAATTGGAAGATCATCGCCGAACGCCTCGATCGCCGCACAATTGCCGAGCAGGTGGCCGAGATCTATCGCAAAATCGCCGCAGGTGAGCCGGTCGAATCGCTTTGACCCTGCAACGACTGCCGCCTGACGGCATTCCAACCGTTTGCATTTCGCATGCCTGAACCGTTAATCGCGTTGATTCCCACGCACGGACGTCCCCGCTTGTTGCGGCGCACGCTCGACTCGTTGCGTGAAGCGGTCACCCCTTCGACGGTCGCGGCGTTGTGGGTCATCGAGAACGGTTCGCAGTCGGGCGTCGAACAGGCCGTCGCCGAAGCCGATCTTCCCTGCGAGGTGCGCTATCTGTTTTGCCCGACCGCGGGCATGAGTGCCGCGCTCAATTTCGCCCTAAAGCATGTCGATTCCGCCTGGTTGTGGTTTCTGAACGACGATTTGCGCGTTTCGGCTTCGGCGGTTGAGGCCTACGCTTCGATTCGGCGTAACGGCGATCGAAACACGTTCTTCGGCGGTCCGATGGGCGTCGATTACGAGACGCCGCCGGTGTCGTGGTTGGTTCCCTACTTGCCGCGATCGGCGCGGGGATGGAAGTGGGATCCGGCAAAAGCCGACGGCTCGCCCGAAGCCTATCAACCGTCGCGCGACGTGCCTCCCCGACCGCTGTTTCTGGGAGCCAACTGGGCCGCGCACAGCGAGACGGTTCGCCGGGCAGGCGGATTCCGCGAACAATTGGGACCGGGAGAAGGCAATCTTGCTTGCGGGTGCGAGACCGATTTGCAACTTCGGCTGTACCGCTTAGGATGCCGCTCGGAGTATCTCCCCTCGGCGATTGTGTATCACTGGGTGCCTCGCTCGCGCTGCACGCCGCGTTGGGCGGTCCGCCGCGCGTACAAAATGGGCGTCGGGGCGGGCATGGCCGAAGTCGATCCGTCGGCAACGTTGTTCGGTTATCCGCGTTGGATGGTTCGAGTGTGGCTCGGCAAGGCTTGCCGCTACGTGCTCACGCGCTTGGCGCCGTCGCCCGAAACACGATTTCGCGCAGCATACGACTTCGCGCTTTTCGCCGGTCAGATGGAAGGTAAACGTCTTGCCCGCAAACGTGCTTCCGGCCGTTCGCCTCACCCTGCCGCGCCAACCACCGACAACGAGACACCATCACCTTCGAGGAGTGCACCATGAACGTGGAAGTCGCCCCGACGGTTACCAGCACGATCCGCCGCGATCCGCCGGTGTTTTTGATCGGTGTGCATCGCCGGTGCGGTTCGAACTTCGTGGCCGATTTGCTGCGTCTGATGCCCGAATTTCAATTACCGAACCCGATCTCGGAAGATTATCTTCTCGAACACGCCAAGCTGCTGGTCGAGTACGCGGAACGCACGGCGGAAGAACAGTACCGCAAGCGTTTTCCCGACGAGGCCGCTTTCGCCGCGTGCAAGGCGCAATTGCTCGGCGAGTTGGGTGAAGGGCTGCTTCGGTTCCTTTATTCGTTTCTCGAACCCGAAAAACGCCTGTTGACGAAGACGCCTGATCCGTGGGGACTGGCGCATTTCCGACGGTTGTTCCCCGACTGCCTGTTGGTGCTTTTGGTGCGCGACGGCCGCGATGTCGTCGAATCGGCCTGTCGCTCGTGGCCGCACGAACCCGCCAAAACCTGGATGCATTCGTGGGCGCAAAACGCCCGCGAGATACTCGCCTTCTTGGACGGGCTTTCACCCGACGACAAAGAACGAACGTTGCTCGTTCGCTACGAAGATTTGTTGGCCGGCCGCGAAGAAGTCGAACGCCTGGTTCGCTTCGTGGGCGGCGATCCGGCCGAATTTCCCTGGGAAAAGCTCGATTCGATGCCGGTACGCGGGTCGTCCGACGTTCGCGTCAAAGAAGGAGAACTCCACTGGAAGCCGGTCGACAAGCCGAAAGACTTCAAGCCGGTCGGTCGATGGCAAAGCTGGTCTTACTGGAAGAAGCGGCAATTCAAAAAGATCGCCGGCCGCGAACTGATCGCATTGGGCTACGTGTCGGACGATCGCTGGTGATCGCAACAGGGGTGTTGCCGATCGCCGTCGCTCAACTTGAGTTTATCCGATGCCGAACGTTCCTACGGCGCCGGTGAGCGTCGTCATTCCGGTCTACAATTCGCGTCGTTACCTGCCGGCGACGCTGCGCAGCGTGTTCGCGCAGACGGTACGTCCGCAGGAAATCATCGTCGTCGACGACGGATCGGAAGACGACTCGGCGGCGTTGGCCGAATCGTTGGGCCCTCCGGTGCGTGTCA
>CAYVVR010000575.1:0-2882 GCA_964454655.1 uncultured Planctomycetaceae bacterium
GATCCCGCGTGATCGGGCCGGGCTTGCCGTCGCCGATGGGGCGATCGTCCACCTTTACAACGGGAATGACTTCGGCGGCCGTGCCGGTCAAGAAGCATTCCGAAGCCGCGTACACGTCGTGTCGCGTCAACGGCACTTCGAGGACTTCCAATCCCGCCTCGCGGGCCAGCTCGATGACGACGTTCCGGGTGATCCCCTCGAGAATTCCCGCGTCGGTCGGCGGCGTGTAGAGTTTGCCGTTGCGCACGAGAAACAGGTTATCACCGGTGCACTCGGCCACTTCGCCCTTGTGATTGAGCATCAAGGCCTCGACGCAACCGGCTTTCAACCCTTCAATCTTAGCGAGGATGTTGTTCAAGTAGTTGAGCGATTTGATCCGCGGGCTCAATGCGCCCGGATGATTGCGGATCGTGCTCGCCGTCACGATTTCGAGGCCGTTTTCGTACAGCTCTTTCGGGTAAAGCGAAATGTGATCGGTGATAATGATCACCTGCGGATTGCTGCACCGATTGGGATCGAGCCCCAACGTTCCGGCGCCTCGCGTGACGATGACGCGAATGTAGCCGTCTTCGATCCCGTTGAGCTTCAACGTTTCGACGATGGCCCGAGCCATCTCTTCCTTGCTAATCGGGATTTCGAGCAGAATCGCCTTGGCCGAGTCCCACAAGCGATCCAAATGCTCTTGCAAACGGAAGACTTTGCCGCCGTAACTTCGAATCCCTTCGAACACGCCGTCCCCGTACAACAGCCCGTGATCGTACACGCTGATGACGGCCTCTTCTTTGTCGTAATGTTTTCCGTTGATGTAAACTTTCAGCGACATGGCAAAGTATCCGACTCTTGCTTGAAGGGAACGGCAACAGGGCGATCGACGGCGGCACACCGAGTCGAACGCCACGACGGCGGCTCGCTCTTGATACGGCGATCCCCGGCCGCCGACGACGCGTTCCGCAGACGTTCGAGCGAGACCGATTCGCAAGGGACGGCCGATCGCGAAAGCGACGCTTTCAAGACACTCGTCACGGCCGACACGTTCGCACCTAACCGTCGCCGTCAACGCGTCCGTCGACCAGACGCACGGTACGATCCGCCCGTTCGGCGATGGTCGGATCGTGCGTAACCATGACTATAGTGAGGTTGTGCCGGTCGTTCAAGGCACGCAAAAGAGCGAGGATTTCTTGCCCGGTGGCACGGTCGAGATTGCCGGTCGGCTCGTCGGCGAGCAATATTTCGGGCTGAGAAATCAACGCCCGAGCGATCGCGGCACGCTGCATTTCGCCGCCCGACATTTCCCGCGGCTTGTGCTTCAATCGATGCGACAACCCCACGGTTTCCAGCAGTCGTCGTGCTTCGGCTCGATACCGCCTTCGTTCGGCCAAGTAACGAAGCACGCCCCGGCCGATCATGATCGGCGTCAAGACGTTCTCCAAGGCCGTCAACTCGGGCAGCAAGTGGTAAAACTGGAAGATCATACCGATGCGTTCGTTGCGCAATCGCTCCCGAACGCGGACGGGTGCATTATCGACGCGTCGGCCGTCGAACCCGATCTCGCCGTCGTCGGGCGAATCGAGCAACCCCATCAAGTGCAACAACGTGCTCTTGCCGGATCCGCTTTGGCCCACGATGGCCACGAACTCTCCGCGTCGAATCTCGAGATCGACGCCCCGAAGTACCGGCACCACATGGTTCCCTTTTCGGTACGCTTTCACCAAGCCCTTGACGCTCAGTTGCGTACCGGCCGCCTCACGCTCGGTGCCGCCGTGCGCCGCATCGACACGCACCGTTCGGCCGTCGGCGGTTTGCTTCTCGTGCGAAGAGGTCGCCTGCTCATCGTCCAAGTCGAGACGGGGTCCACCCACCAGGGGCACGCCGCGAATACGAGGTACGACCGCCAGCCGCGGATCGGCGGGCTTTCGCTCGTTGCGTGATTCATTCAACCATTGCCGGAGTTCGTCACTCATAGCGAAGCGCCTCGACTGGATGAAGGCGAGCGGCTCGGTAGGCGGGCACGATGCTGGCCAGCACGGCGATCGCGACCGCTCCGACGACGATCCAAGCGACCGTGAACGGATCGACGATCGCCGGAATCTTGTAGAAGTAATAGATATCGGGATCAAACACGGGATGGCCGGTCACACGCCCCAGCACGTCGGCGATTTCGTTGATGTACCGGACGAACAACAACCCCATCACGAGCCCGACGCCCGATCCGAACAGGCCCAGCAACATACCGTATCCTAAAAAGATGCTCATCACGCCGCGACTCGACGCTCCGAGGGCCTTGAGAATGCCGATGTCCCGCGTTTTCTCGACCACGATCATAAAGAAAATCGCCAATATTCCGAAACCGGCCACGCAGATGATCAAGAACAGAAGCACGTTCAGGATGGCCGTTTCCATGTTGACCGCGGCCAACAGCGGCCCTTGGTTGTCTCGCCATGTTTCGATGCTGTAGTACTGCGGTGCGAACGCCTCGCGCAACCGGTCTCGCACGGCGTCCATATCGGCCCCCGGCTTGAGCTTGATGCTGATCGCGTTCACCATGCCGACGCCCGTCGACGGATCGACCATGCCCCGCAGTTTCTGCAACACGTCGATCGGTACGAAAGCGAATTTCGAGTCGAATTCACTCATCTTGCTCTCGTACAGATCGACCACGGTGAACTTGTCGCTGATCGCCTTTGGCGGCGTTCCCGCGGTCGGAAACGTGAGTTTCACGTCGTCGCCGGGCAAGATCAGAAAATGATCGGCGCCGTCTTTCCGGAAACTTGCCAGGCCGATTCCCAACACGATGCCCGTGTATTGCTGGGTTTCGGGATCGAACGTCATCGGCTGCGTGGTCGAAGGACCGAAACGCTCGAACGGGTTCGTGCCGGGCACGG
>CAYVVR010000576.1:0-2874 GCA_964454655.1 uncultured Planctomycetaceae bacterium
GGGATATTGGGAAAACGAGGAAGCGACTCGGGAGACGTTCCAAGCGTACACCGCCGACACGAACGAAGGCCCCTTCCTGCGGACCGGCGACCTTGGTTTCCTCGACAAAGGCGAGTTGTTCGTCACCGGCCGTATCAAGGAACTGTTGATCTTCCGCGGGGTCAACGTCTATCCCCAAGATATCGAACGGTCGGCGCAAAATAGTCACAAGCGTCTGCGTCCGAACGCCGGGGCGGCCTTTACCATTGAGCAAGACGGCCAAGAACGTCTCGTGCTGGTCCAAGAAGTGGAGCGGCGAACGCGGGACCACTTCGACGAAATCTTTGCCGCCATTCGTCGTGCCGTTGCACGTGAACACGAATTGCCGCTCGAGGTGATCGTGCTGGTGCGTGCCGGCTCGATTCCCAAGACATCCAGCAACAAGATACAGCGGTACGCGTGCCGTGAGGCGTTTCTGGCGGGCGAGCTCGAAGAAGTCGCACGTTGGGAAATCGGCCAACCGCTGCCCGAAATCGACGAAGAAACGTCTCGCGAATCGACGGCAAGCAAGCAGACCTCGCCTGAAGCCGCCGCGCAACCGACCGAGTCGGCCTGGCAACCGGCCGGGGGCGTCGACGAATCTGCGGTAGAAACTCCGAGCGACGAAGCGACTACTTCCGACAGCGAAGAAACGCCTTCCAAACCGCTCAGCCGCGAAGAACTCACGCAGGTCGTGCTGGAACAGGTCCGCAAGATCGCCAAGGAGCGTGCCGCCGAACTGACGCTCGACACGCACATCGCCGAAATCGGCCTCGATTCGCTCGAGCGAATGGAAATCTTGGCCTCGTTGGAAGAATACTTCGGCGGACGGTTCCCGGAAGAAATCTTGCCCGATTTGGAAACTTGCCGCCAAGTCATCGAAGCGGTCGAGAAATACCTGGGGACGACGCCGCGACGCCGCTCACCCGTTCCCGCCGACGCCGAAATCCCCGAGTCGGCTTATCGCTTCGAGAAATTTCCCGAGTACGTCAGCTTGCGGGAACGGCTCGATTTCCTCCAATCGAGCGGTCTGGGAAACCCCTTCTTCACCGTTCACGAAGGTATTACGAACGATCGCACGATCATCGGCGGTCGCGAGCTGATCAATTTTTCGAGCTACAACTACATCGGCATGTCGGGTGATCCGACGGTCATTCGGGCGGTCCAGGAGGCCGTCGAGAAGTACGGCACGAGCGTCTCGGCCAGCCGCCTGGTTTCGGGTGAAAAACCTCTCCATCGCGAGTTGGAACGCGGTCTTGCCGATTTCTTCGGCACCGAAGATGCCGTCGTATTCGTCGGCGGACACGCGACGAACGAAACGGTCATCGGACACCTGTACGGTCCGGGCGACTTGATTCTGCACGATGCCTTATCGCACAACAGCATCGTGCAGGGATGCATCCTCTCGGGTGCACGTCGACGCCCCTTCCCGCACAACGATTGGAAGGCGGCCGACGAAATCCTGTCCCGCTACCGACATGAGTATCGTCGCGTCCTGATCGTGATCGAAGGCACCTACAGCATGGACGGCGACATTCCCGAACTGCCGCGCTTCATCGAGATCAAGAAGAAGCACAAGGCCCAACTGATGATCGACGAAGCCCATTCCGCGGGCACGTTGGGCGATACCGGCCGGGGAATCGGCGAATACTACGGTGTCGATCGCCGCGACGTCGATGTCTGGATGGGCACGCTCAGCAAGTCGTTCGGAAGCTGCGGCGGATACATTGCGGGCGTGAAACCGCTGATCGAATACCTGAAATACACGGCTCCCGGGTTCGTGTTCAGCGTGGGGCTTTCGCCGCCCAACGCGGCCGCCGCGTTGGCCTCGCTGAACTTGTTGAAACAAGAGCCCGAACGGGTCCGAACCTTGCACGACCGCAGCAAGCTGTTCCTGGAGCTCGCCAAGGAACGCGGTTTCAACACCGGCATGAGCAAAGACACGCCGGTCGTGCCGATCATCATCGGTAACTCGATGCACGCCTTGTTGCTGTCGCAAGCGATGTTCAAGCGAGGCATCAACGTTCAACCGATTCTCTACCCGGCTGTGGAAGAAAAGGCCGCCCGGCTTCGATTCTTCCTGACGTCGTGCCATACCGAAGAGCAAATTCGATACACGATCGACGTCATGACCGAAGAGCTGAACAATATCAGTCCTGAGTATTTGGCCTCGAAAGCGGCCAACAGCGACTGATTCGCGTTGCGGTTCGTAACGATGCCCTTTCCAAGCCCCGCCCTGCCGGCGGGGCTTTTTTACGTGAGAGCTCACCCCGCCTTGCCGCCGGGAAAAGCACCGACGCGTTTGCTTCTCTTTGTGCCCGGCGCTTTCTTGCCTTCTGCAAGAAATTAAAGGACCCGAGCCGTGTGGCGTCGGCTCGGGTCGCACCCCTCTCATCCGAAATCGTGGTTGGCCGACGATTATCGGACTGCTCAGTGATTGAATTCCACTGCCACGTTGACGCCGTTCATGAAGACGTCTTGGCGATTTCGATCCATCGTGATCCCCATGTCGGGCACGTCGTAGTAGATCACATTCGACGCCCGGGCGATGCCGTCGATCCAGAAGCCGGTCCACCCGACCGAGATCGCCATCTTATCGGTCAGTTGATATTTCAGGTTGAACCGCAACTCGACGCCCGGCGACCACTCTTGGACGTGTTCGGTGTGACTGAAGGCAGTCGGGCCCATCGCCAACGGCATGTCTTCCACCGGCCCGGCCGACGGATCCAGTTGGCTCCCCAGAATACCGTGCAAGTTCACGCTCTGGGCATTCCAACCGGCGAAGAACCGCCCTTGGGTTTCGAAGGTCCATCGGTTGTACGTTCGGAAAATACGACCGCCCAACTGCGGACCGAC
>CAYVVR010000577.1:0-2870 GCA_964454655.1 uncultured Planctomycetaceae bacterium
GCCGGGCGGTTCCGACGCGAAGAAGGTCTTGTCGTTCTCGGCGGCGATTTGATGGACGAGGTTCGGCGGCACGCCTTCGGGTACCTGGCCCGAGATTTCGAGAACCTTGACCGCGTTTAGTAATCGCGAAAGCCGACAAGCTTTCTCGTATTCCTCGGGATTTTCGGGCATCCAATGCTTGCCTTGGAATTCGGCCAAAAGGGGCGCAATTTCGCGGGTGTCGATGATCTTTTCGGGGGCCAAGGTCGAGAAACTCGGCGGTTCGGGCGGCGGCAGGGCCGTTACTTGGTCTCCGGCGCGAGCCAACAGCGCCCTTAGATGCCGCACGTGGATCGCGAATCCGTATTCGGCCAACCGATGGATGAACGTGTTGACCCCTAGCACGCGACCTTGTGAGTCGACCAACGGGCCGCCGCTATTGCCGGGCGAAAGCTTGGCGTCGTGTTGAATCCAGACAACATACGGCGGCGTATGAAGCTGCGCCACGATGTGGTCGGGAAACTTGCGAAGAATCTCGTCGGTCGTGCGAACGTTGCTGACGATTCCCCGCGACAACGAGAAATCGACGTTGTACGGATGCCCGAACGCGTAGATTTGCGAACCCAACGGCGGAGTATCGTCGTAAGTGATGTCCAGCAGGGTGAGTTGGACGGGACGCTCGGCCAAGGCGAGAATCGCCAAGTCGAGCTCGGGGGCGCGGGCGACGATGCCTTCGATGCGGCAGGTGGTGCCGTCGGCCAGCGTTACCGTCGCCGACGTGTTGATTGCTTCGACGACGTGGTTGTTCGTCGCGATCCAACCGCGTTTGTCGACGAAGAATCCGGTTCCGCTTTCGATGACCGTGCCGCCTTGGGTGGGCACGTCGATCTTGACGATGGCCCGTTCGGCTTCCTCGAGGCTATGGGCCACGCGAACATGTTCCAGTTCGTCGGGCAAGTTCCACGGATCGCGGGAAGGGGCATCATGGGGCGTCGTCGCGGTCGGGGCGTCGGTCGGCTCCGCAGACCACATCCAATAGCCGATTCCGGCGACTGCCGTCGCGAGGATGGCTACTGCCGCGACGACAAGGTACGTCGCGGGGAACGATCGGCGTCCGCCGGTTGCGATTTTTCGGTAGGGGGCGAGGTCGCCGATTTCGTCGATGTTGGGCGTCGCTTCTTCGGCTGTGGTGGCCGGTTCGGAAGAAGCATCGGCCGAGTCGGGAACGATGGTGAAGACGTGTCCGCACGCGCCGCAGCGAACGCGCCGAGGCGACGTAATGTCGGCGGCGCGATGCCGTTTCGAGCAGTTTGGACAGACGATCACACGGGGCATGGTGGTCCGACGTTGAAGGACGAGTCGGCGGGACGCGAGGCGTCGAAAGATTCGATCGGCCGCGCGCCTGCGGTGCACGATTGCCCGGCATTATGTCAGTGTAATCGTCGGCCGGGGAAGCCGCGAGTGAGTGCGGCCTACTCATAGTGTTCGATGAGCGGCCAATACGTTTCGAAGTCGAACTCGGGGCTGTTGTCCAGGTCGTGACAATTGCGGCACGAGTGAACCTCGGATTCCGCCATCTGCTGCTTGGTGACGACCATCGCTTCGGCCGCTTTCTTTTGCAGTTCGAGGTCGGTTCCCATCTCGGCCTCGACGTGTTTGCTGCCGGGGCCGTGGCACGATTCGCAGCCGACGTCGGTCAGTTCGGGCGTTTTTTCTTCACTCAGGAAGCCCGATTCGTACGGGAAATACCGCGTGGGATGCCATCCCGTCACGTGGCAACTGACACACTGCGGGTCGCCGGTGCGGGGAATCTCCAGCTCGGCGAGCGTTTCCCAGGCCTTCGAATGTCCCGACTTCTTCCACACTTCGTACGAGGCTTCGTGGCACGAGGCGCACTTTTTCGTGCCGACGAACGTTCCTTGTTCTTCTTTGCGTGGGTGCGGAACCGGTCGGATTTCGAGCCCCTCGAAACCGAGAGCGGCGAGCTGCGCTTGGTAGTTGCGCATGACCGCCTTCATCTCGGGCGAGTCAGGATAGCGGGAATCGAGAATTACCCGCTGATACGCAACGGGCGTATTGGGATCGTCGAAAAAGCCGAGCACCAACGCGGTCATGCCCTTTTCGCCGACTTGGATGAAGAAGCGATCGCTGCCGGGAATCATCCGGGGCGCTCCCGGCGGTTCCGCCGGTCCGTCCGTGTTCACGATCACTTTGAATTGCGGAAAAGCCTTTGCCAGCGCCAACGCTTCTTCTTCGCTGGAATACGTCAACAGGACGAGTACGTCGGCTGAGGCCTCGAGCTTGGGAAGTACTTCGCGGAGGGCTTCGGCGGGGTCGCGGAATTGCAGGTCGGGATTGTTCAGTTGCGAGTGATACTCTTTTCCGAGGATGCCGGTGATGCCGAAAGTCAGATCGCCTGCTTGGACGAGCTTGTACCGGGCTGTCCACTCGTCGGCAGCGAAGTCGAACAACGCGACATTGGCCGAAACGAAAGGCGATTCGCCTTCGCCGGAAGTCATCACCGACAGCAAGAGCGTACTGGGGAGCCGCAGTTCCGGCGCTCCCAGATTCATTGCGTGATACCCGATCTTGCGATAGGCCTCGACGGTATTGGAAAACTTGATTTCGGTCTGTTTGCCGAAGCCCTTGATGAGCCCGCCCGCGTCGACGATAGCGGTGGGCCAGCCTTGTTGTTGAAGTTGGCGGATCATCGTGTGCCGCCGGCTCAATCCGCCTTTCATGCGTTCTTTTCCGGCGCAGCCGCACGGTTCGAAGTAGCCTTCTTCACGGCCCGTGATGATCAACGCGGCTTTCGGTTTCGTCCAGCCGACGAAGAACTGCCCGTTTTCTTTGATCGGATCGAACGGCGGACGCTCGATGCGGCTGTGGGT
>CAYVVR010000578.1:0-2868 GCA_964454655.1 uncultured Planctomycetaceae bacterium
CGGACGGATCATGTCCGCCCGATCGACCGTTTGCGGTCGTGAAGCCGGAGAAGCCACGTCACCCGAGACGGTTGCGCAGGCGATATCGATTGCACAGGAAGCACACCCGCTCTGCCCCTCTCGCCGCCCGCTTCCGGCAAAGCCGGCGGTTGCACGTGCGGTGAATGGTCGGGGATGAAAAAACGCGAGTTTTCCCCGCGGTCGCCGAAAGGGATTCTATATTTGCTCAGACAGACACGAGGCGTTCCGCGCGGCGCTGTGGAAGCCGCGGTGAAAGCCCCCTCGGCGCCGGCGCGATCAACGTGCATCCCGCAAAGAGACGCCCACCTGTGACGCAGGCCTCGTCGTCCGTGGAAATCAGGAGTGCCTTGCCCATGCACGGGGCAGACGTGCAAGCGGGTGCTCGGCAATCACGCACTGAAACGTCCAGGAACTTGCCGAACGAATTGGAGGCCGGCAATGGCAAAGCGCGTACTTGTTGTCGACGATTCGATGCTCATGCGCCGCATGGTTTCCGAGACGCTCACCGAAGCCGGGTGGGAAGTCGTCGGACACGCCTGCAACGGGGAAGAAGCCGTCGAAAAATACAAAGAGCTGAAACCCGACTTGGTGACGCTCGATATCGTCATGCCCGGCACGGACGGCATCTATGCCCTCAAAGGAATCATCGAATACGATCCCGACGCCAAGGTGATCGTCGTCAGTGCCCTCAACCAAACGAAGCTGATTTCCGAGGCTATTCGCCAAGGCGCGCAGGACTTCATCGCCAAACCCTTCCTGCCCGAACAGCTTCAAGAGACCGCGAACAATTGCGTGCCCGACGCCGTCGGAGCCGCGTAACCCGGGCGTGCAACACGGGTGTTGCAGGTACGTCCGGTTTGGTGCCTGCGATTCCCGATTCCCCCTAACGCCCACGCGTTCACTCGAAACGCCGGTTTGGCAGGAACCGGCGTTTTTCGCGCGCCGCCGGAATCGGCGAACCGAAAGGTTTGCGTTCCCTCTGCGTGCCGACTACACTTGCACCACATAATCGGCCCAAAAACCGTTCGCCGCGACGCCCGCACGCCGTAAAGCGGGAACCGGCGACGTTGCACGACAAGCTTGGTTCCGTTTACACGAGGAAGAACACCATGAAACGTCGCGAATTCGTCGCTGCTTCCGTCGCAGCGGGTTTGGGGGCTTTGGCAGCCGGGCAGTCGGTCGATGCTGCCGAGGGCGACGACCGCCAAGTCTTGGAACTTCAGTATTACAGCGTCGCCTCGCAGGAAAAATTGGCGGCCTTGGAAGACGTGCTCGCCAAGGCGTTCGTGCCCGCCTGGAATCGCTTGGGTATCGAGCCGGTCGGCGTCTTCCTGCCTACCGACGACACCTTGGGGCTGTACGTCCTCCTGCCGCACCCGAACGTGCAGTCGGTGCTCGACACGCCGGCGGCGCTGCTGGCCGATGCCGCATTCGTCGAAGCGGCGAAACCGGCGCTGACCGATCCGCAGAAAGATCCCCTGTACCAGCGGATCGAAAGCTCGTTGCTGCTTGCGTTCAAGGGATGCCCGAAAGTCGAATGCCCCACCAGCGTCGAAGGCCGGGTGTTCCAATTGCGCATCTACGAAAGCCACAACCTGCAAAAGCACTTCAAGAAAGTGGAGATGTTCAACGACGGCGGCGAGCTGCGCATCTTCCGCGAGTGCGGCATGAACCCCGTGTTCTTCGGCCAGGCGATCATCGGCGGAAAGTTGCCGAACTTGACCTACATGCTCGGGTTCGACAGCGAAGAAGCCCAAAAAGAAGGCTGGAAGAAATTCCTCGCCCATCCCGACTGGCAGACGCTCAAGAACGATCCGCAATATGCCGAGACCGTCTCGAACATCACCAACATCATCTTGAAGCCGTCGAAGGCCTCGCAGATTTGAGCCTTTGAAACGTCGAACTGCCCCGACCGTGCACCTTCCGCCCGCGTGTTTTGCGCGGGCGTTTTGTTTGCAACGGCCCGTGTCTTGCCCGCGACGGCGAACCTACCACAGGTAGCTGCGGCCGGGCACCCAAGGCCAGTACGTCCGCCGCGAACCGCCGAATCGATATTCCAAGCCGGCGTTCAGCGACCAATGATGCGTCGTGTTGAGGTCGTTGGGAAAAACGATGTTGTCCACGAATTCGACGCGAAACGCCAACCACCGTTGACGCCGAAATTTGACCCCCAGACCGATCGGCATGGCGAAATACGTGCCGCTGTAGTCTTCGTCGAGCCGGTCGGTGACTTTCATTCCGGCAAGCCCCACACCCCACAACAGGTAGGGTCGCCACGGATCGACGTCGCGTTGGTAGTACAAAAGCACCAGATCCCACTGCCACAACCAACTGTCGCGCTTGTCGTAAGCGGTGGAAGTCTGTTCGGCCTTGGCCGCGGCACTGTCCCACACGCGAACGCTTCCCAGCCCCAGTCGTGTTTCGGCGCCCCAATGCGCGTCGTAGTCCCAACCGAGACGATATCCGCCCCAAAATCCCGCGCCCTCGGCCAACCAATCGTCGACCAGCGGTGTACCGTGGACGAACCCGGCATACCATCCGAGACTGAACGGCCGATGCAACCACGTCTCGTAGTCGTCGGGCCGAACGGGCATGATCCAAGTGTGCAATCGCTGGAGTAACGGTCGCGAGGCGGGCGGCGGCCCGAACCACAACCCCGGCCCAAGTTGTCCGGGCGGAGCGGCTATCGGTGCGAGCGGATCGGGCTGTCCCGCAGCAACGGAAAACGCTTGCGTCCCCGACGGCGTGACGCCCGAAGCAAACGAGCTACCGGCGAAAGCGCCGTCTTCTGCACCGATCAACGGCGGCGGCGAGGCAACGTGCAATTCGCCGGTGGAAGCACCGTCC
>CAYVVR010000579.1:0-688 GCA_964454655.1 uncultured Planctomycetaceae bacterium
CGCAGACCTATTCTTCATCGGCTACCTTCTAGCCACAACCTATCTATTCGGGTACGTGTTACGCCACGGGCTAGTGCCGACCGGCGGTGATACTACGCTATTCGCGGGGCCGCACGAGGGTTTCCTCTTGGGTACGGCGATGTTCGCCGGTTGCGTAGCTTGGAGTTTGGTGTATGCAGCAGACAGACTCACGCATGGATTACAACGTTTTCTATGGCAAATCTGTGTGTTAATTCCAATCTTGGGACCGCCATGTTTTTACATAAGCGTACTTCGGCGTCGTTCCGTTCGTGCTCGGCGGTCGCCATTGTGGCGTATAGCAGCCCTGGCTGTAGTTTCCGGGGGAATTGTCGGCGTTTTGGGGTTGATGGTGGGGGCGATTTACCCAAAGCCGTGCGGATTATGCGTGCCCGAGGTCATTCTGGTGGGGCTTTTTTGGGGCACACGGTTCTGGGCTAGGCGGAGTTACGACCTTGATGATTGTTTTGAGGCCGTCAGCGGTGGTGCAGTGGCTGGGGCGGTTTATGGGATTATAGTCGAGGCTTTGATCGTTGGTACGGAGCCCGGCCTTGGCCCGACTCCGTGGGCCGGCGTTTTGCGTTTGATCGTCAGCGCCTATTTGGGGGCCGGTCTAGCAGCATTCGCCACTTGCTGTTGCGTCGTCGTGCCATGGTTATTAGGTTCCCCT
>CAYVVR010000579.1:698-2860 GCA_964454655.1 uncultured Planctomycetaceae bacterium
AACTGCGGAAGAGGGTTGAATCGAATCAGTGAACGCCTGAAGTCATTTCGCTTGGCTGCGGTTCGAAACAGTGAGGGGGCTTGTTGTCACTCGTGTCCCCTTTACGTCGGCGTTATACCAGCCCGGTGCGAAACTCCTTTTCATCGTGCCGACGATAGTAGACCATAGCGGCACGTAACGCCAAGAGACAGTTGTTCGACCAGTCTTGTTTGGCAAGCACGATGCTCGGGCATAGAAAACGAATTCGCCGGCCGTCGCTGGTTGCTTTTTGCCAGGAGGGACCGGACGAACGCCGAATCCGAGATCCTCAGATTTTCAACGATGACGCATCAGAAAAAACACTCGTGCAACGGGTTGCTAAGCCTGTGAGGCGATCTACACGTTGGAACGCCGAAAGTCGTCGCTCGATTCCGGGCGGTCGGGCAAGCACTTTCTGCATCGCGTTCGAATGTGCATGAAGGTAAGATAAACGCTTCCGACGGGTGAGGTATCCGTGCAAGAGAGACGAGGATGCATCATGAAATGGCACATTGGCGTTTGCGCGATCGTTTGCGGGTTGGGAAGCGTTGCCGGTGCGGCGTTCGCAACCGATTTTCAACTGTATCTCTTGGCGGGGCAATCGAACATGGATGGATACGGGAAGATCGATGAGTTGCCGCCGGAGTTGAACCGAGTCCAAAAGGGCGTTTGGATTTATCATGCCGATATGCCCGGCGACGGAGAGAAGCTGGGCGGGCAGGGGATGTGGGAAGAACTACGGCCCGGCCATGGGCGCGGTTTTACCAGCGACGGCAAATCCAATCGATACAGCGACCGCTTCGGCATCGAGTTGTCGTTTGCCGACGAAATGCAGAAACTACGTCCGAACGAGCCGATTGCGTTGCTGAAGTGCTCGCGGGGCGGTACGTCCATCGATCCCGAAGTGGCTCGGTGGTACGGCTGTTGGGATCCCGATTTCGCCGACCCGTCCGTGCGAGATAAGCCCCTCTACAACCAGTACGATCATTTTTTGGCAGCCTTGCGACGGGCAACGGCGGTTTGCGACATCAACGGTGATGGAGAAGACGACCGGCTTATCCCCGCGGGCATCGTGTGGATGCAAGGGGAAAGCGACGCCACGAAGGAAACGAGTGCACAAAAATACGAGAAGAACCTCGAACGATTGATCGACTTGTTCCGTGCCGCACTGCGACAGGACGACTTGCCCGTCGTTATCGGTCGCATTTCCGACAGCGGGCGCGACGACGACGGACACGTGTGGGACTTCGGGGAGATCGTCCGTGCGGCGCAACACGCTTTTGTGAAATCCGATCCGGCCGCTGCGATCGTGACTTCTACGGACGACTACGGCTATTCCGATCCGGCGCATTACGACACGGCCGGATTCATCGATTTGGGCGTGCAGTTCGCTCGGGCGATGCATCAACTGCGCGAGCAAGTGGTCCTTGCGCCGTAGCGTCTGTGGCAGCAGACAGAGCGAACGATCAATTCCCGATATACTTGGCGTACACCGTCTTGGCCGTGGATTCGTCGTCGGTTCCGCCGATAATTGCTCGACCGTCGGGAAAAACGGTGATTCGGTAGTCGTCGACCTCGAGGCGGATAAGAAACGGGTTGCGCGTAACCGTTCCCAGTCCTTGCCAGCGGCTTTCCAGTTCGTCGAGCGTCGGGCCGGGATCGGCCGGTGTGACTTGGACCGAGTTGCGTCCGCACAAGACGGTGGTTTGTGTGGAACGTTCACCTTGCAAGAAGGGGAATTCTTTCTTGTGGCAACAAGGGCAATTGCCTTGCGCGAATAGCGGGGTGACGTCCACCGTGCGCCAAGCGCCGTCCCACATGTCGATGACGGTCAATTTCCGGGAGACGGCATCGCGTTTGCCGGCCGCGATCTTCATGGCCTCGATGACCTCGATAGAGGCCACCACGGCGACGATCGGGCCGAGAACCCCCGCCGTGTCGCACGTGGGGGTCGTACCCGGGGCCGGACACTCTCGAATCAAACACCGCAAACACGGTGTTTCGCCGGGCAGGATCGTCATCGATTGACCTTCAGCACCGATACATCCCCCGAAGACCCACGGTTTGCCGTTTTTTACGCAATAATCGTTGACAAGAAACCGTGTTTCGAAATTGTCCGTGCCGTCGACGATCAAATCGACGTC
>CAYVVR010000580.1:0-2856 GCA_964454655.1 uncultured Planctomycetaceae bacterium
CAACACGGCCATGGGGATCACGATCGTGGTGGGGTTGGGCATTATGATCGCCGTTCCCGTCGCGGCGGCCGCGTTGGGTTTGCCGGGGCTCGGATGGACGGGCGGCTTGGGGATCCTTTTGGTCGCCGGCGGTATCGTCGGCATATTCCTCGGCCCGACCCGGCCGCGAAAATTGCGGTTTGCCTATGCCGTCGTGTCGATCGCCTCCCTGACGGCCGTCTTCGCCGGTGCGGCGCAAATCGCCGCCGATCACCAGAATGCCGCACCCATGCTCGCCGAGATTCGGGCACGCTGTCGCGAAACGCCCGCCTTGATCGGGTTTCGGTATCTGCAAGAGAGCGTCGTTTTTTACGCGGGCGAACCGGTTCGCTACGTGGACCGCTACGACGTGTTGGCCGAAACGCTCGACACCGAAACGTCCGAAGTCGTCATGACCTACGAAGACCAGCTACCGGGCTTGCGAGAAGAATTCGGGGGTCGGTTGATCGAGTTGACGCGGTACAATAACTTCCTGAAGAGCAAGGAGGTCGTCGTCCTCATCGATCGGAACGACTTGTCGCGGTTCGCCCCGGCGAAAAAACAGGCGGTCGAGACCGCCTTGGCCCGGCGTCCGACCGTCGCCCCGGATTTCGCCTCGGTGACGGCCGAAGCGAACGGCGATTCGACCGCACCGGGCACATGAATTGAAACGTGTCGAACCATTGCGAGGAAGCCATGTCGGAGAAGCTGCGAGAAGAATTGTACGCCTCGTACAAGAACCGGGCGCATATCTACCATCAAATGTACCTCGAGCTGGAAAAGGAATTGGGCCCCGAAAAGGCCGAAGAGACGATGCAGCGGGCGATCTACGCTCGAGGCACCGAGATCGGCAAGAAGTTTGCCAAGTTCGCGCCCTCCGACTTGCAAGGGCTCGAAGAGGCTTTCTTGGGCGGCATCCCCGACGACGGCAAGATGTTTGGTCCCGAGGTGCTGCGCAGCGACGAATCGGCGTTGGATATCAAGTTCCACGCTTGCCCGTTGCGAGACGCATGGCAAGAAGCGGGATTGTCCGACGAGATGATCGCCAAGCTCTGCCGCATTGCGGCACGCATCGACAACGGCACGTTCGAATCGGCGGGCTTCCGCTTTTGGGCCGAAACGTGGCAACCCGGCGGCGACGGTTGCTGCGTGTTGCACATTCGTCCCGGCGAATCGTGACGCTGTTCCGCAACGCGACGATCTCGGCGGCCATTCCCGCTTCGGTGGACGTGGAATAGGCCGCTTACGGACCTCGGTGTTCTTCCAGCCAACGGCGGTCGACCTCGGAGAGTTTGTCGACCTCGACGGCGATGAGTTGGTCTTCCTTGGTGCGCAGATAGACCTTGCCCATGGCCGCTTTCTCGAAGCGGGCTTCGATCGAGAACCGGCCGCTGGCGTCGGTCCAGGTGCGGTATTCGCCCCCGGAAGGTTGGCCCGTCCCGGTCGCCTCATCGCTCGGAGGGCTCGCCGGCGGAGCCTGCGGCGGTGGAGCCGGTGGTTCGTGGTCGTCGGCTGTCCCGCTTGCATCGGGCGCTGGACCGGTCGGAGAATCGGGCGGCTGCCCTGGGGAAGCGGTCGGCAACTCGGCGATCGGTATGCGAAGCGTGCGCTCCTCGCCGTCGGCATCGACGTTCGCTCCCGGTAGTTTCAGGAACAATGTGTGCGCTTGCTGAATCGGCGGCTCGAACACGAGGATATCGATCAGCGACTCTCCCGGGTTGATCAGATCGCTTTCGACGTATCCGACGGGATCGGTACCAAGGCCGAAGTCGATCCGCCGCAACACGTTGTCGTATTCGTCGCGAAGCGAAGCGAACGAGTCGAACACGGCGAGGTCGCGACCTTGCCACGACCGGAAGCTCAGGCGTTTCGTCGTCGATGTGTTCGTGACCCGAATGCGAATTTCCAGATAGTCTTTATCCGTCGTGTACCGGTCGACCATCACGCCTTTCAGTTCTACGGGACCGATTCTTGCCGAGACGATTTCAAGGCGGGCGTTTCCCATCTGGAACGGTTCACGCCACGGCAAGGCCCCGGAAGTGCGGGAATCCTTCGTTCCGGTCGGCGAACCGACCGGCGGCGAAGGCGCCTGCGGAGGAACAACCGGCGGGGTGGGGGCCTGAGGTGCGCCGTTTTCAGCGTCGTCGGCCGACGATCCGTTTCCCGAATCACGTTCTTCGGCGTGTTCGGCGGCTTCACGCACGGCATCCGCCGCACCGAATATGCCGGCCGTCCCGATCGCCATGCCGAAAAGGAACAGCGGGATGGCCACCACGCCGTTGATGACCAAGGCCGCGATCGCGAATCCAAGGCCGGAATTGTGTTGAATTCCGACGATCAAGCCGACGATCGCCAGGATGAATCCCAGTACCATCACCGGGATGGAAATGAACGGGACGCAGACGAAGACCAACGCAATGCATCCCAGCACAAAGCCCGCAATGGCGAAGCTGTTCGATCCCGAACCGTTCATAGCTGCCCCTTTCGTTCGAGAGATCGTTCACCGTCGAGTTTAACCGCAGTGTAACACGGCCCGGAACGCCGACAAGACGCAACCCGGCCTTTTCGCCGTCAGGTTGGACGCGGTGTGTCCACTCTAAGAAAAAACGAGTTCGCCGACGGGAATCAGCCGGTAGGCCACGCGGCGAGGAAGCTGCCGATCGATCGTCTTTCGCGTGCGCAACATGGCGATCGAAGGCGGTTGTTTTTGGTCGGAGGGGGCGCAGGGGCGTATCGGCAATCGCGAGAAAATGGAAATCTCGAAATACGAGACGAAAAACTTGTAACCTCGACGGGCTATCGCGAATCTAGCCTACTGTTGTCCGCGATTGCGTACGG
>CAYVVR010000581.1:0-2847 GCA_964454655.1 uncultured Planctomycetaceae bacterium
ACAACTTGCTCCGCCGCACGATCACCGTCAACTCGCCCGACTCGTCGATGACTTCAAGCTCGGGCGTCATCTGTGCCGGTGCCTGTTCGGCATAGATCGATTGAGAATTCGGTCCGGCGGGAACCACCTGCATCACGACATCTCGATCCGAAGGCGACGACATGGCCGTAAAATCTTCGTCGACTATCGCGTCGTCGGCTTCTTCGACGATCATCTCAGACGGTGCCGACGTTGCCACGTTGTCGGAGAGGCCCTGTTCCTCCGAAGCCGAATCGGACACGGCCGCTTCGCGTTCGTCCGGTTCGAGGATACGGCCGACCGACACGTCGACCGGTGCCTCGGAACGCTCGGAAAGCGTCGCTTCGTCGGCCGCGTCTTCTGCCGTTGCCGCCGCCGGCGCGGGAGCCTCCGCAGATGAATCGCTCGTCGCTTGAAGATCGCGAATCACCGCCGTTTGCGAGCGAACGGTCGGGTTGCCCCAACGGTTTTCGAGGGGACGATTCGCGGCCGAGCTCGACGGCAAATCTTCGTCGGATCGGTTCGTTCCGGCGGGCACCCATTCTCCGCCGACTTGCGGTAAAGGAACGGCGGGAAGGAGTTCACCGGCGTCCGCCGCCGACGCATTCGTTTCGCGCGACGGCGATCGATCTAGATCGTTCGGGGCCTGCCAAGCCGTCGTTTCCGACGCCGCCTCTTCGGACTCACCCAAGTTCAGTGCCAACCGGGCGGCCGGTGCCTCCGCCGCGGAGGCCGACGGATCACGATCCGGCGGGGCGGGCAAGACACGCAGCTCTTTCTCGGCAACCGGGGGCTCGGCGGCATCGCTGATGAACACTTCGCCGACCTCGTCATCGACCGGCGGCAGCGGCGGCAACGGCTCTGCGACGGTCGGCGGCAAGGGGGCCGGCGTCTTCTCGTGCGGGGTTTCCGCCAACGCGCCCAGAACGAAGAACGGCACCAAGCCGGCCAACGACAGCCATAGCAGCAACGGCCGTCCGGCGACGACGTCGCGTCGCCCCGACCCGTATTCACGCGACGAGGTTGCGGAAGCCCTTCGCATGATGTCTCCTCTCGAGTATGTCACGAAACGTGCCCGACCCGCCAAGTCGTTGCCGACGCTTCCGTGCGGCTCTCGGCGATTCGAGCGTGTCGTCCCTGACATACGTGCCGCGCTTCCTGCTTGGCCGCCTGACTCCATTCGACGATCGATTGCTATTCCGCTCTGCCTACGGCGATACGTCGCCTTCCATGTCGAGCGGAAGCCCTTGAAGCGACGGGGGAAGCCCCATCGCGTTCGCTTTCGCTTCGGGGGTTTGGACGACGGGCATCCACGGCGGCAGCTTCAGTCCGGGAGCACGATACGGACTTTGGTATTCGGTCATCGTCCGCTGGGCGTACATGCCGGGCCAGTGATAGGTGTACTGCGGAAACACCGGAAACTTGTAACTTCCCTTGCACGCGCAGTTGAATTGGCCGAAGCTCGCGATATACGCGGCATAGCGATGACAACACCCGCGGCAATGCTTGCCGCAGCATCCGCCCGCGGAACACGTCGGACATTCCCCAACCGCACCGACGGTCACCGCTTCTCCGGCGCAGCTTGCGCAACCCGCAGTCGCAACGGGTGCCGTGGTGATCGTTGCCGGCTCGTCGGTCACGACCGGGGCTTCCCCGGCGCAAAGCGACACCCCGCCGATCATCATCCACGCCAGAATCGCCGTAGCGGTTGTCCGTATCATCGCATTCCTCCAACGGTTACCGTGCTCGATCCGTACTCGGCCGTAGGCGAAGGGACGCTCGGCCGCGGAAAAGCGTCCTGCGATACAGACGCTTTCTCCGTTCCAAACGAGCGCACCGTCGCACGACGCGGTACAGCTACCGGAAGAATAATCGACACCTCCCGAGCAAGAGGCTCAAGAAGAAAACAAGCTACCGGCGACGCAATCGGCGCAGACCGCAGAATACCGCGAAACTTTGCCGGTCAGGCAAAGCCGAACAAGAGACGAACCGACCGGCAACGCGAACGGCTTGCTAGAGCAAGCTCTCCAGCAACAGGCGGAACTTGCGCAACTCGGCGTTTTGATCGATATCGTCTTGAGGCAACACGTCGACCGACAAGGCTTTGTCGTACTCGAAGCGTCCCAAATGGGCCACCAACTTACCGTACTCGACGTTCCCTTGGCCCACTTGCACTTGGAGTTTTTCGGCCGTCGTATCTCGCAGACGCACGTGTCGCACGTACGGCAACACCGGCTCCATCGACGCTTGCGATTCCCGCTGGTAGATGAAATGGCTCGGATCGAGGCACAATTGGAGCCCTTTGACCGTTTTGCACAGCACGGCCGCCGTGTCGGGCGATTCGGTCATCGTGCCCGTCTCGGTCAGCAACGCGACGACGACGCCTTCCGAAGTCGCGATACCGACCATTCGTTTCAGACGATCGATTTCTTCGTTGAACGGTGTTCCCAATTCGGAGGCGTGGGCGACCAAGGTGACGACCTGCGTGGCCTTGGCCAACTTGCATACCGCCGCGAACTGTCGAAAGAATTCCTCGCCCCTAGCCGGGGTATCCAGACCGTACGCGGCCACCGACATCCGCATCGTGTCGCGGCACTCGAGAATCACCCGATCGAGATCCGAAACCGCCTCACTCGGGCGGAGCGGTCCGTTTTCCTCGTCCAAAACGATCTCGACGGCCGTGAACTCCAAATCGCTGAGGCGGGTCAACGTCTCTCGAAACGAGGAACCGCTAAAACAACGGGTGGTGGCAGATACGAACACGGGCATCCACTCCTTTTTCTCGCCCGAGGCGGGAAACGGCGGGCATCGGTCGAACCACGGTCGATC
>CAYVVR010000582.1:0-2839 GCA_964454655.1 uncultured Planctomycetaceae bacterium
GTTGCTTCCGTCGCTTGTTCTCTTTTTGCCGGGATCGTCGCCGCTCCGTCTCATGGGCTTCCTGCGTCCGAGAGTCGTCCTTGCCACACGAGACGGACCAAACAACGATTCTTTGGCGTTACGTGCCGCCGTTGTCTACAATCGTCGGCGGTCAGCAAAGGCACTTTTGCAATGAGCTGCCAAAGAGAAGCCGCAAGCTATTTGGGAGGTGAAGCGGTGCATTTCACTGTTTCTCGCTATGACGGCCGGCCGCAGGCGTTAACGCACATCAAGCGGAGTCGCGAATCGGGGACCGCCGGCGGGTCGGCACCACGCTCGAAAATGCCAACCCGTGTTCTGTGGCCGGTCCTATTGCTTATTCTCTTGCCCTCATTCGCTTTCCCTGCCGAAATCTCCCTCGTCGAGGACGGAGTAGCGCAGTGCGTCATCGTTGCACCGCCGACCTTCAGCGATTTACAGCGACTTGCCGTGGACGACTTCCGGAATGCGATCCGGCGAGCGAGCGGCGCAGAGATTCCTGTCCTCAGTGCCGACGAGGCGCGCAACCTGCCGAAGTCTACCGTTCGTATTCTGCTCAACCCGGAACACGCCGCCGATCAATTGGGAGTGACGGTGGACGACCTCCGGGAAGAGGAGTTTTGCATCAAGAGTATCGGCAACACGCTGGTGATCCTGGCGCGAGACCGTCGTTCAAGCAATCCGAATAAAAATTCATTCGTCACGACTTGGGCGTTTAGTTATCTGCTGGATCGTTACGTCGGCGTTCGCTGGCTTTGGCCGGGCGAATTGGGGACGGTCGTTCCCAAGCGCGCAACCATACGGATTCCCGAGCTCAACGTGCGTTGGCAGCCTCCCCTGGTGCGTCGGTCATTCAATCTCAACGTGATACCGTCATCCGATCCGCAAGATGAAAAGGAATTAGTCCTTTGGGCTGCACACCATCAAGTCACGGGCGAGCGAGTCGATTACCGCTTCGCGCACTCGTTTCGCAAAGGCCAAACGAACGGTGATTGGTGGGGACGGTTTCACGAGACCCGACCGGATATGCTGGCAAAAAATCCGGCAGGAGAAGCCGACTGCCCGAACGGCCATCCCGATCGAGTGAAGCTCTGTATCAGCAACCCGGCGGTAACCGAAGAAATTCTTCGATTGTGGCGGGCTGCCGGTCGGCCCGATTTCTGGGACGTGACGCCGAACGACGGTAATTGCTTCTGCACGTGCGACGGCTGCCGCCGGCTAGATCAGCAATACGGCGGCGTCACGTACAGCAAAGAAGAGATCTGGACTCGCCCGCCCCACGTCAGCCTGACGGGGCGGTACGTCTGGTTCTGGAACCAGTTGATTCGGAAAATGCGTCAGGAAAACCCCAACGTCAGGATCGGAGTCTATTTCTACTCCGCGTACCGCGACCCGCCGAAGCATCTTCGGCTTGAGAAAGGGATTGTGGGGGAAATCGTTCATGGGTTCGACTTTACGCTCTGGAAGGCCTGGCAGGCAGCCGGGGCCGAGGAGATCGGCCTACGGCCGAATTGGTGGCACATGGGCGCCAACGCTCCCCATCTGCCGTTGCACACTGCCGGTTCCTATATCGAACAGGCACGCGAAAACGGCATGCGGTGGATCAAGATGGACTCGATGCTCGAGTACTGGGCGACCCAAGGGCCGTACTACTACCTGGTCGCTCGGTTGATCGCTCGCCCCGATTTGTCGACCGAAGAGATCATCACTGAATACTGCGACGCCTTCGGTGATGCCTCGGCCGACATACGACGGTACCTGGATTACTGGGAGGAATATCATCGACGCGTCGCTTACAACATCCCCGCCGGCGGCTCGCTGTCGCAGAATCCGGATGGATTGTACGAGCGAGTGTGTCGCGAGCATTGGGGCACGATTCTCCATCCGCTAAGCGGGCACTGGAAGACCTTGCCTTGGATCTACACGCCGGACGTGTTGGCCCGCGGACGAGCGATTTTGGACGATGCCGAAGCGAAGGCTGGCGACGAGGCGACTCGGCTTCGGATTCAGTTTCTCCGCGACGGGCTGACTCAGGTAGAAAAGACGATCGCCGTTCTCAAAGCAAGCAAATCGGACCGAGAGATCCCGATTCGGGCACTGCACGAATTTAGTCGCGTTGCACGAAGCCAGTATGGATACTGGGGGAGTGACGGCCTGTGGATCATGCAACACTGGGGCGTCATCGGCAAGGAATTCGATCTGGAAGGACTCTGATCGAGGCGCTTTCGCGTCGTGCAGCGCCATGTCGGCATGTGGTTGATCGGCTCCTTCGTGGCCGGCCGTGCAGTTTCCAGCGTACGCGGCCCCTCTCCCGGCTGATCACTATTTGCGCCGCCCTGCCGCAACAGCGTCGTCCGACGCGACTCGGCAATTTCCGCCCGCTCGTCGAAGCGGTGTTTGGCCGTAACATCGTTCAGCTTCCGGTAAGACACCGCACCGGGCGGCGCGGAACTCTCGTCCCGACGAATGACAAGCGACGGCTGTCGAAGTCCCGAGCATCGTGCTCGGCCAACAAGAGTGACTGAACAACTCTTCCTTGGCATTACGTCCCGCTCTTCTTTACAATCGCGGTTCGCCTCCAATGCCAATTCGGCGGCGGGTGGATAGACGAGTGGTAGTCGTCGCCTGGTTACGAGAAGCAGCCCCACACGGCAGGGATGCGGTTGTCAAGGCTCTAAAAGATCTTGGGGAAGAAGCCGCAAACATAAATAGGAGCTAATCAGCATGCCGACCCCTTTTCATCGTTGGCCCGAAGAGGACAAACGACTGTGGCGGGAACTGTGTGAGTCGACGTACGGCGGGAACCTCCAACGCGTCAAAG
>CAYVVR010000583.1:0-2837 GCA_964454655.1 uncultured Planctomycetaceae bacterium
TCGCTCATATCGCTTCGTTGTTTCGACCGTTGAGGTCCGATTTGCGGAAATGGTTAGTTACAGGAACGACGCTCGGTGGTCGGTTACGCCTCTTCGTGATGTTCATCGTGACCATGATGCGGGTGAGCACCGGGCAGGACGGCTTTCACCTCGGCCATGGCGACCATCGGCAGGAAACGGCAGAACAAAAGGAACAAGGTGAAAAACAAGCCGAAACTGCCGAGCAACATGAGGATGTCGACCCAGGTCGGTTTGAACATGCCCCAACTGGACGGCAGAAAATCACGACTGAGCGAAGTCACGATGATCACGAACCGCTCGAACCACATGCCTACGTTCACCAAAACGGCGATGATCCACATGATCCACGGAGTCGTCCGGCACTTCTTGAACCAGAGCAACTGCGGGAAGATGACGTTGCAGCTCACCATGATCCAGTACGCCCAAGCATAGGGACCGGCCGCCCGGTTGATGAATACGAACTGCTCGTAAATGCTGCCGCTGTACCACGCCGTGAAAAACTCGACGGCGTAGGCGTATCCGACCATGCAGCTGGTCGCCAGAATGATCTTGTTCATGTTGTCCAGATGCCGCATGGTCACCAGGTTCTTCAGCCCGAAGAACTCGCGGGCGGGGACCATGAGTGTGACGACCATGGCGAAACCGCTGAAAATGGCCCCCGCCACGAAGTAGGGCGGGAAAATCGTCGTGTGCCAGCCCGGTAGTTGGGCGACGGCGAAATCGAAGCTCACCACCGAGTGTACGCTGAGAACCAGCGGCGTCGCCAAAGCGGCCAGGAATAGGTAGGCGCGTTCGTAACGGTACCATTGTCGGGCCGAACCGCGCCACCCGAGGGCGAAAATTCCGTAAGCAAGCCGTCGAATGGGTGTTGTGGCCCGATCCCGCAATGTGGCCAAATCGGGAATCATGCCGAGGTACCAGAACAACAGCGAAACGGTTGCGTAGGTGCTTACGGCGAACACGTCCCACAAAAGCGGGCTGCGGAAGTTCGGCCACAATCCCATCGGGTTCGGATACGGAGCCAACCAGTAGACCAGCCACACTCGACCGACGTGAATGGCCGGAAAGATGCCGGCGCACGCGACCGCGAAGATCGTCATTGCCTCGGCGAAGCGGTTGATACTGGTTCGCCAGTGCTGACGGAACAGGAACAAGATCGCCGAAATCAACGTTCCGGCGTGTCCGATTCCGACCCAGAACACGAAGTTGACGATGGGAAATCCCCAGAATTCGGGCGAATTGTTGCCCCAAACGCCGACGCCGGTCGCGAACAAGTACCCGATCAGTCCGAAAAACATCACCGTGGCACTCGATGCAACGGCGAAGGCGACGTACCACGCCAAAGGCGTCTTCGGACGTTCGGCGATCCGTGCGACCGTCTCGGTCACGTTGCGCATCGTGGCGTCGCCCAAGACCAACGGGGCCCGACGCCGCGGATCGGAAGTCGTGTTGTCAACCGTGCTGATCGTGCTCATCGTGATCGGTATGTTCGTTTTCCAGGGCTTCCAAGCGAGGATGCGGATTGCGGACGCGAGCGAGATAACGTGTCCGCGGCTTGACGTTCAATTCGGCCAACATGCCGTACGAGCGAGGATCGTAGTACCGGCGGGCTACCTCCGACTCGGGATCGCCCAAGTCTCCGAAGCGGATCGCCTTCGTCGGACAAACCTGTTGGCAAGCCGTCTGGATCGTTCCGTCGGGAATGTGGGTTTCGCCGCGGTTCTTGTGTTCGATCTTCGCCGCCTGGATGCGGTGGACGCAGTAGGTGCACTTTTCCATCACCCCGCGACTTCGGACCGTGACCTCGGGGTTGAACGCCATCTTTTTGACTTCGCCGCCGGGGGCATCCAGGTCTTTGTGGTAGTAGAAATAATTGAAACGCCGAACCTTGTACGGGCAGTTGTTCGCACAATATCGGGTGCCCACGCAGCGGTTGTAGACCATGTCGTTGAGGCCTTCACTGCTGTGGACGGTGGCGGCCACCGGGCAAACTTGCTCGCAAGGTGCCATTTCGCAATGGTGGCACATGACCGGTTGATGAACGACCTGCGGAGTTTCCGGCGAACCGCGGAAGTACCGGTCGATCCGCAACCAATGCATTTCGCGGCCTTGCTGCACGCGTTCGGGCCCGACGACGGGAATGTTGTTTTCTGCCTGGCAGGCGACCACGCACGCGCCGCAACCGATACACGAGGTCAAATCGACCGACATGCCCCAACGGTGGCCGGTGTATTCGTGTTCTTGCCACAACGAGATCAACGGCGGATGATGAACGGCGTCTTCGGCACGGTAGGGATGTTCTTTGTCTTGTAGCGCGGCCACGGTCGTTTCGCGCACCAGTTGCCCCAAACGCTGCTCCTGGCCGGAACGCCCGACCGGATCGATCAGATAATGATCTTGGACCGATGACAATTGCACTCGTGTGCCGAGCTTTTCGACCGTCACCTTCGTAAGATGCCACGGCGCTTGTCGCGTGCGCAACGTGTACGCGTTGAATCCGACCGGCGGTACGTTCTCCGCCGTATCGCCGCCCACGTGGCCGGCCGCCGTGCGACCGTGTCCCAAGGGGACGACGAGGGTGTTCCGAGCCACCCCGGGAAGCACGCACACCGGCCCTTCGATGCTGCGTTCGCCCTCACCGACGCGAACGACATCGCCGTCTTGGACCCCGAGAGAATCGGCGGTCGCCGGACCGATCACGATCGCATTACCCCAGGTGAGGCGCGTCATCGGATCGGGCAGCTCTTGCAGCCAACCGTTATTGGCAAAGCGACCGTCGTAAAGACGGCTGTCGCCGGTGAACAACAGCTCGTACG
>CAYVVR010000584.1:0-2835 GCA_964454655.1 uncultured Planctomycetaceae bacterium
GGCGTTTGCAGGGCAGAACGGCCCCGAAGTTTGGGCTTTGATATCGGGTCACGGATTGAACGCCGGAGCGGGCGGGGCATCCGCCGGATAACCACCACCCCCACCGCCGGCGCCGCCGACAGGCGGAGCCGGGATCGGCAAGTTGCTGGTCGCCTGTTGGGCCGTTTCGACCGCCGCCTTCCCAAAAAAGCCGAACACCCGCTCGATACGCACTTCGCCTTCGTCGTCCGAGGCCGCATCATCCGCGGCTGTTTCGTCCGCGGCCGTTTCGGTGCCGGCAGCCGGGACGCTCATGCTGCTTTCGTCGGGCGTCGCCGCGTCTTCATCGCTTGCGGCAGGTGTCGAAACCTCTCCCTCCCCTGCGGCATCGGCGGGATCGTGGGGCGTTTCGGTCGATTCTTCGGCCGCATCGGTCGTTCCACCCGCCGGCTCGCTCGGCTTTTGACAACCGAGCATGAACAGTCCCAGGCACAAGAACACGCCGAGTGAAAGGTAGAAGGTGCGCATCGTCCGATTCCTTCCAGTGTGAGAGGCTTGCTATCCGGTCGTTCCGCCCACGCGGACCGCTCTCATCATAGCAAATCCCAACCGCCTAAGGAAATCGGATCGGGCAGAATCAGCCCTCCGATGTCGCCGGGGGAAAGACCGGCGGCCGATGGATTTTGCCGAGATCGGCGAAACCTTGTTTTCTTCCCAAATCCCCCAAATTGGCCTTTGTGGATCGGCGCCGGTTCGCTATCATGCCTGCGATGCCGAGACGCTCAGCGTGCCGCGCTGCGCCTCGGTTCATCGTGAGCAAATGGAATGGCGACTTTTCCTGTGGCGGGGGCCCATCCATGGACGGACGGGAACACACCGGCCGTTTCAACCGACTTGTTGCGATCGCGGGGACGCTCGCCGTCTGCGCGACGACGCTCGTCGGGTGCCTGGGCTACCGCATCGATCCTACCGGCGAACGCCTGTTCATTCCTGCGAATACGCCCGTCCAACCCGGAACTCCGGCCAATGCGGTGGTCGATCCCGGTCCCTATCGTGCGGTGCCTTCGCGTGGATCGCTCTGTTCCGAGTTGGTCGTCACACCGGCCGAAACGGCGATGCCGGTCGGCAGCGAAGTCGTCTTGATCGCCAGCGTCGTCGGCAAAGACGACTACATGGTCACGAACCAGCGGGTCGAGTGGACCATTCCGCCGGAGAGTGTCGGTGAGTTCGTCGACTTCGCGAAAGCCGGACTTACCGATTACCTGGTGGGCGACTTCACGCGTCCGCGGAAGATCACCGACCGCTTCGTCGTGACCAGCTCGGTGCGCAAGTATCTTCAGCTCACCCGCGGCACGGTTTCGCCCGACGACGATGTCTATATTCGCCCCGGTCAAGCCTGGGTGACGGTCACTTCGCACGTCGAAGGAACGAGCGTCGTCAGCGCGTATGCACCGTGCGTGCACGATTGGCAACGTCGCGTGCAAACGGCCGTCATTCATTGGGTCGATGCCGAGTGGATATTCCCTTCGCCGGTCATCTTACCGGCGGGCGGACGCGGAACGTTGACCACCAAGGTCACCCATCGCAGCGACGGCAGCCCCTGCTCGGGCTGGAAAGTGCGCTACGAGATCGCAGGGGGTGCCGCGGCGGCGTTCGGCCCCTCGGGCGGACAGGTCGCCGAAGTGCCCGTCGACTCGATGGGACAAGCCACCGTCGATGTCTACCAGACGCAACCGGTCGGCGGCACGACCCAGGTTCGGATCCAAATCATTCGTCCCGGCGATGCTCCCGGGGCGGGTGGAAAACAACTCAATATCGGTTGCGGTTCGACGATGGTCACCTGGTCGGCGCCGCAGTTGAGCGTGCGGGTCACGGGGCCGGGCGTCGTCGGACGCGGCGGAAGCGGCACCTACACGCTCGAGGTCTCGAACCCCGGCGATCTGCCGGCGCAAAACGTCGTTCTCACCCATCCGGTCATGCAGGGCGCCATGTACCAGGCGTCGAGTCCTCCGGCCGTCAATTCCGGAACCCAATTGCAGTGGCAAATCGGAACCCTTTCGGCGCATGAGACCCGCAGCTTCCAAGTAACCTATTCGTTCCCGAACACCGGCGCGCTGTCGTGTTGTGCGCAAGCCACCGCCGACGGCGGCCTTTCGGCCCAAAACTGCGCGAACACGACCGTCGGCACGTCGCAACTCGAATTGACCGTTCGAGGTCCCGACCAGGCGACCGTCGGCCAAGACGTCACGTACATCGTCGAACTGACCAACCGGGGACAAGTCGCAGCTCCGAACATCGTCGTCCGCGACACCTTCGACCGCGGCTTACAACATTCGGCGGCCGTCGGCGGCATCGAACGGGCGTTGCCCGGCGGCGTGAATCCGGGCGAGACGAAACGCATCAGCATCACCTTCCGGGTAGTCGAACCGGGAAGCTGGTGTCACACGGTCACGATCTTCTCCGACGGCCAAACCGCCGCGAGCCGGCAAATGTGCCTGACGGCCTCGGCGGCGCCGCAACCTGCGCAACCCGCGCCCACCGGTGCCGGCGGTACGCCGCCGAATCCACTGCCCGGGGCGACCGGCGGCACGGGAACGCCCCTTCCGGAAAGCGGCTCGGGCGGCCTGCCCGAACCGTCGCCCGCTCCGGCACCCTCCAGCCCGAGCGTGCCGACGACACCGCCTTTCGGCGGCACGACACCAGGTACCGGCAATGCGGCAGGACAACCGTTGCCTGGTGCCTCATCGTCCGAAGGGCCATCCGGCGCCCTTCCGCCGTTACCGGGAACCTCGGCCGGAACATCGCAGCCGGAACCCGGTCCCGGCACGGCGACTGTACCGCCGGCGGGACCTGCAC
>CAYVVR010000585.1:0-2833 GCA_964454655.1 uncultured Planctomycetaceae bacterium
ATCACCGATTCGGCGACATCATCCGTTGCCGCCTCTTCTGTTGCTCCCATTTTTGTGATTTCAGTCGGCCGAGCTTGTTTCGGTCGAAGGTTGTGTGACGCGGCGAAAGTAACCGCTATTCTCCGAAATGGGAGATTTTTCGCTCATGACGGGTTCTCGGAGTGTGTTGGAATGCGCGGCAGGTGCCGCACCATTCACCCTTCGATAGGGTTATATGTTTCACTCTATGGAGATGGTAGAATCCACCCAAACCTCGTTTTGCCCCACGGACGTTCCCCGACCACGCAGAGGCGGCTGATCGCCTCTGGGTAATCTCACCAAATCACCTTTTACCCGTTCACCAGAGACGCTCCATCGGTGGCAACGTTATCGCATCCACAGAGAACGAAAGGGAGTCCGCTCCGACTCCGGAACAAGTCTTTCGTGCCGCCGTGACGGCACTGGAGCGGACTTTGTCGGTGTGTTTCACGCGAAAGTTGCGTTGAGCAACTCGCACGACGCCCCCCAGAGTCGAAAGACTGCCCGATTACCGGACCTCAACCGCTACAATCATCAGATTCCGAAAACCGCGTTTTGGTTGCCGCATTTCCAACGGCAAAACCGAGACACCGTGACTTGGTCCACTAGAGAAGCCGACTATGCTGGTTTTTCAATACGCCAGCGCGTTGTGAAACTAGACGAACGCAACCGTCTTACGCCGTAGTCGAAACGACGGTTGTGCCGACTAGCAACTATATATACCCCGCCGATCTGCCGTACCTTGCCCCCCGAAATCAAGAGACGGCGGTAGGCACCCCAAAAGAGACGATATCGTGCCACGCAAAGGTGCTGGAATTCGGGAAAGACACCCGAGGAGGACGGAGTCTGCGCAGAAGAAACCACCCCAGAGAGGGAAAACAGATTCCGGCAGGCTTGGCCCCTCGCTCAAGAACAGCAAAAACAGTGCAAAGACTTCAATGACCAACGACAAGGCTTTGGAATCCGCTCCCGAGTGGTCCGCGGTGCTGCGATCTCCGATCGTATGGGCCGCTTTTTTGGCGGTCGGCGCCATCGTGGTTTCCATGTGGCAGCCCGTCGGAATTCTGCTCCACCGCTGGATCAACGACCCCGATTATTCGCATGGGTTTCTGGTGCCCATGTTTTCTCTTTACTTGTTGTGGCATCGCCGGAAACTAGCCGCAGGTTTGCCACGTCGGCCGTCGTTGACGAGCCTGGTGGCTGCGGGAATCGCCGTCGTCGCCGCTGCGGGCATTCTGTTCGCCTCCCGAGTGTTGTTCATCTCGATTCTCGGACCGGCCGCGTTGATCCCGGCGTTGACCGCCTTGTTACTGGCTTTCGGTGGCTGGAAGGCGTTGCGATGGGGCTGGCCATCGCTGGTTTTTCTCGTGTTCATGCTGCCGTTGCCGGGCATCGTGGCCACGATGTTGAGTCATCCGCTGCAGCGAATTGGAACAATCGCCAGCACGGTCGTGTTGCAGACTTTCGGCATCCCTGCGTTGTCTCAAGGCAACGTCATCAACCTGCCGGAAGGACAACTGGAAGTCGTCCAGGCGTGTAGCGGCCTGAAGATGATGTCGTTGTTCTTTGCGGTGTGTGTGGGGGCCGCATTGGTCGTCGACCGGCCGTGGACGGATCGACTGGTAATCGCCGTAAGTGCTCCACCTATCGCACTTTTGGCCAATATCTTTCGGATCACGTTGACCGGCCTGCTGATCCATTTCGCCGGTCATGCCGGGCAATGGGAACACGATCTGGCAGGATGGCTCATGATGCCGGTGGCCGTCCTGCTCGCCTTCGGAGAATTGGCAATCCTGGATCGGCTATTTGTGGCATCGGATTTGCATGGACCTTTGACTCTACGACCGACACCTTCCCGTTCTGGAGCCCCCAGCGTGGGAAAACGGGCTCGGCCCAGCCGTTGATGCGGCGCCGAGCGCCTTCCAAATCCAGAATTTGGGGCAGTTTCTTGTCAGTGAACAGCGGCCGTAACTATAGTGAACACACGCAGGCTGGGAAACTGACAACCTTCGCGTAACTTCGGACACCGGAACCGAGAAAAGAGAGCCATATGAGCGAATTCGAGCAACTGACTGGACCTGCACCGATGGGGCAACCAACCGGTACCGCAATCAGTCCGGTGTATCTGGATGCCGAATGGCAGACCGTTCCGCACGCCGAGACGGGTAGCGGAATGGGGGCTTATCTCCATGCGCTGCGCCGGCGATGGCTTGTCTCGGCGTTGGCGGGGTTGTTCTGCGCCGCCGCGGCCGCGGCGGCGGCTTGGTACTTTTACGTCCCGCAATACACGGCAACGGCTCTGTTGCGGGTTGCCGCTCGCGAGGAATCGGTCCTTCCCGGTGGAAACGCTGCAAGTCGCCAAGACTACTCGCTTTATAAGAGCACCCAACAACAGTACCTCGTCAGTCAGTTCGTGCTCAACGCGGCGTTACGCGACTCGAAGGTTGCCAACCTCGAAACGATTCGCCAAGAAGAAGACCCGGTGCGTTGGCTGAGCGAACACCTGTCGGTCAAATACCCCGGCGACGCCGAAATCATGAACGTGAGTGTGACCGGGCCGAATCCCAAAGAGGTAACCGTGCTCACCAACGCCGTCGTCAACGCCTACATGCAGGAAGTCGTCGACGTCGAAATGCAGCAAAAGCGGGAGCGGCTCAACGAACTCGACAAGTTGTACGCCGACACGCAAGCCGAGCTTCGAACCCTTGAAAACAACCTCAAGGAATTGGCCCAGCAACTGGAAACCACCGACAGCCAGGCGTTGACCCTGAAGCAACAGATCACGTTACAGCAGTTCGCTACGTACCGCAGCGAA
>CAYVVR010000586.1:0-2831 GCA_964454655.1 uncultured Planctomycetaceae bacterium
GTTCAGCGGTGAGCGGTACGGTTTCCCGGCGGCGGGTTTGGGCGTAGTAGATGTAGCCGGTTGGGATTTCGGTTGCCAGCATCTCCTCCAGACACATCGCCTGGGCACACAACTGAACGTGAAACGGCCTGTCGAGATCGCCTTTGGGCTTTCCGCGCTTGTACTCGACGATTCGAACCTTGCGTCGATTCCCCTTCTTTTGGAATTCGACGACATCACATTTGCCGCTCAGTCCGAGGGCGGCCGATTTGATCTCGAGCCCTCGAACGACGCGCACGCCGGAGCGTGTTTCGTTCTGCGTCGGATCGTGTGCTTTTTTGTGCAATCTCAGCCCTTCGGCGGTAAACCGATTGCCTTGCCAAAGCCGCTCGACATGGATCAGTGCCGCGCGGCGCGGACAGTACGCGTACTGCTGGACGGCTGAGAGTGCGATCCATTCCTCTTCGGGATACATCGGGGTTTTCCTATCGACACGCAAGAAAACAGGGAATGGAGTGGTACGGCCACGGGCGCACCCGCAACCATACCACTCCGAACACAGCACGCTAGTCGCAGGAAATTACAGACGCTCCATGTCGTCGGGGAGACGCAGCAGTTCGACGCCGGCAGGCACCTTGTCCTCGTGGACGATCACTTCGTAGTCGGCGAAGCTGCGCGGCGTTTCCACACCGTCCTTGCGACGGATCTCAACCACGTCCTCAAAGAGGACTTGAGCCGGCGCGCATCCGAGCATGGCCTGCCGCTCACGTTGCGCTTCGTCGCTGTCGGTGCCCACGTGCTTGGCGACGAAGATCGGCCGCCGGACGGTCATCACGCCTTTGCTCGACGAGCGATCGTGCTCGTACATGTTGAGGACGGCCTCGAAAAGAAGTTTGAGATCTTCCTTGGTGAAGTGCGTCTGCTGAGCCAAATGGGCGCTGACGAACCCCTTGCCGACGTACAAGCCGTACGAGATGAGCGACTTGCGGCCCATGGTGCGCAGCTTGTCTTCCTGCTGTTCCTGCTCCCACTTTTCGTACTCGGTCCAACTCTTCGCGCCCGAAAGATTGTCGGCCACGGCCATCCGAGTAATCGAAACGTCGAGCGGCAGCACAGGATCGACCGAACGAGCGAACGCAAGTTGCACCGGCCCGCGCACCTGCCCGGCGTTGGGACCGGTCGACATCACCGCGCCGAACGTCCGCACGTCGTAGAAGTTCTTGCACATCCATTCGCGTGCGTTTTCGACGGCCTGCTTGCTGCCGCTTTTTCCGGAAGGCACTTCTCCGTTGGCCTCTTCGTGCGCTCGCGTGATGTGTTTGTTCAGGTTGCACGCATGCTCGACGAAGATGGCGTTGGGCATTTCGTTGCCACACGCGATCTGCACGTAGTTGCGGATCCGCCGCTTGATCGCGACGTCGGAGACCAGCCCGTGCATATCTTCGGGGTCGATGCGCGGCGCATTGCCGGCGTCGGGATCGCCGTTGGGGTTTCCATTCTGGCAATCGAACAAGAACAGGAACTCGTAGCGATTCTTGATTTCGGACATGATTCAAATTCCTTTCCTCAAAACGGTTGTTGCAAATGAATGAGAGTCTTCGAATGTCGCGAAACGTCAGGCTTCGGCCTCGACGGTCTCGACCGCACCATCGTCGATCTGACCACGATCGGCCAATTGGTGGTAATAGCCCAGCGCGAAACGGGTTTGCCCTTCGAGGGTGAGCGTCCGCGGCGGGCAGGCGCTCAAGCGGCTCCACAGGTCGGCGAGCTTGTTCTCGAACCAGATTCGCAGGCCTTCGGGTTCGATCTTGGGCAGATGGGCAATCTGGGCCGATCGCACAAGACGCCCCAAGACCAAGGCGGGAGTGGCGCTGGCCGCAGCGTAGTACCGCTGCACAATACCGGCCCCAACATCAGGATTGGCCTTTCGCTGGATGGCAGCGAGAAGCGCCATGATGCGACCGCACAAATAGGCGGGATCCCTTTCCAAGTCGTTCAGTTCCGGTTTCATCGTGTCGACTCCTTGGTTACGAATGACAAAAGCTTTCAGTAATCCCAAACGGGCATGTCGGGGTGTTTCCCCTTGGATGAAATCGATGCGAACTCGATCGAGCGTTCGGGCAGCCACGTCGTGCGGGATGATGTTTCCGCCGATAGCCGCCTTCCACAAGGCCGTGATCGCTCGGCCGGGAGCGTCTTTGAGATCGCGGTAAGCCGCCCCGACGACGGCCATGAATTTGAAATGCGAAACGATCGACTTGCCGTCGCGATGGATGATGGAAAGGTCGTCGAACCACCGGCCGATGTTCGTAGCCAGGGTTTCGAAGTTGCACTCGAACCAATCGCGAACCATGACACGACCGCCGTTTCCGGAAAGTGTCAGGTTGTAATACCACGCTTCGGCAAGGTCGGGACGTTCGCCGGATCGCACAGCCCGCAGTAGGTTCTTGACCTGATCTTCAAGCTGTCGCCGCTCGCTTTCGTCCGGCGTGTCGTCGTCGGTATCAACAGGAAGGGCTTCATCTCCCCAAAGGGTTGCAACGATATCTTCCGAGGCGTCTACGTGTCGGCTGTACCAGTAACACACCTTGGTGCCGCCGAAGTTGTGAGAACGCCTGCGAATCAGATCGTTCAAGGCCGTCACGCACAGCTTGGCGTTGTCTTCGCTCATCGCTGCGTTCTGACCTTGTTGCAGTCCGTACGAGGTGAAAGCATCCTTGTCGAATCCCGCGAGCACGTCGCCGGAAGATGCACCGCCGACGCCGGCCAGTCCCTTGACTTTGTCCTGCGTCGCCACCGGTTCGACCAACTCACCTGTCAGAAAGTCGGCCATCACGACGGGCTCAGTCGAC
>CAYVVR010000587.1:0-2820 GCA_964454655.1 uncultured Planctomycetaceae bacterium
GTTTTCGGTTCCTTCGTACTCCATCACGCCGCCGATCCATTTGAAGCCGACCATCAAGTCGTCGATCACGCGAACGCTGTGGGCGCGGGCGATGCGTCCGATCAATTTCGAGGTGACGATGGTTTCGACGACGTAATGTTCCGGCGTCAACTTGCCTGCCGATTTCAGCTCACCCAACAAGTAGTCGGTAAGCAGCGCGCCGATCTGGTTGCCGGTGAGCACGTCCCACGTTTTTTTGTCGTCGGGAGTCAAGGGCGCGGCACATCCGACGCGGTCGCAGTCGGGGTCGGTCGCCAGGATGAGATCGGCATCGACCTCCTTGGCACGTTCCACGATCGCATCGAACACGGCCGGGTTTTCGGGATTGGCGACATGATCGGGCACGTTCGGAAAATCGCCGTTCGGCTCGGCATGCGGACCGAATACTTCGACGTCTTTGAAACCGGCGGCGTCTAAAGCGGGCAACACCGCCGTTGCACCGACGCCGTGAAGCGGCGAATAGAGGATCTTCAGATCTCGCGGGCCGGGTCGGCTTTGTTTGGCCACGGCTTCACGATAGGCCGCGTCTACCTCCTCTTGGCACACGATCACCTTGCCCGCGGCGACGGCTTCGTCGAAGGGCAATCGCGACACGTCTTGAACCTGCATGACGCGGTCGATCATCCGCTTATCGTGTGGAGGCAACACCTGGCCGCCGGTCGACCAATAGACCTTGACGGCGTTGTCGCTGGGGGGATTGTGACTGGCGGTCACCATGATGCCGCAGTCGCACTTCTTGAACCGAACCGCGAACGACAGCTCGGGCGTGCTGCGGTGTCCGTCGAGGAAGTAGACCGTGAATCCGGCCGCCGCCATGATTCCGGCGCAAAGCTCGGCGAATTCCCGCGAGCGGTGGCGTGTATCGTACGCGATGGCGCACGACCACGGACCTTGGGGCTTGACGCTTTTGACGTAGTCGGCCACGCCTTGCGCGCTTTCGCCGATCGTACGATCGTTGATGGCGTTCGTGCCCACGGGAAACATGCGGCCTCGCCGACCACCCGTGCCGAACGGAATGACTTGCCAGAAAGCTTCGTCGAGTTCTTGCCAGGCGTTTTCGGCAATCAAACGAACGACCTCGGGGGCGTATTCGGCGTAGCGATCTTCGGTCAACCAGGTTTCGATGTTCTTGGCGGCCGAGGCCGTGATTTTGCCTGCTTCGGCGGCTTGTTTGACTTGTTCCAACGCCGTTTGTCGATCGAGTTCCGTCATGGTTTGTATCCTCGTCTTTTCGCCCTTGGCAAATATCCACGAATCGCGCAAGCTGTATCCAACCGGGCCGACGTCGGCGAGGCCGAATCACGCAACCGCGTCGAGAGAACGGTCGAATTCGGCCGATATGGCTTTTCTCGCGGCGATGCAACGTCGATCGCCGTTTGTTGCAATACGTTGCCGAAGCCGGTCGAACCTTACAGGGATTTGGGTGTCTTGGCGCAAGTCCCTGCCAACACGAGACTTATCGCGTTGCCAATTGTACGGCAGGCCGTCGGCGGTCACAAGGGACCGGCAAGCGACCAAGCGCCGCCAGTCGAAAGGAAGTGCGAGCATGGCAGAACCGATCATCAGCGTTTCGGGATTGCGCGGTATCGTCGGCGAGACCTTGACGCCCGAGGTCGTCGTTCGGTACACGGCAGCCTTTGCCGCCTTGGCGCCTTCGGGAACGATATTGGTCAGCCGCGATGGTCGCGCCGGCGGCGACATGATTCGTTCACTCGTTATCGGTTCACTGCAAGCGGCGGGCCGTCGAGTCGTCGACGTGGGCATCGCCGCAACGCCGACCGTCGGTGTGCTCGTGCGAGAATGCGAAGCAGCCGGCGCCGTGCAAATCACCGCCAGCCACAATCCCCCCGAATACAACGGGTTGAAACTCTTTTCTCCGGAAGGCCGCGTCATCCCCAAGGGGCCGGGGGAAAGCGTTTTGAAGTGGTATCGCGAACGCAAGCCGGTGTGGTGCGGCCATTCCGAATTGGGACAAGCGTCGCGGCTGACCGACAACATCTCGGCGCATCTCGAAGCCGTATTGGCGACCGTCGACGTCGAGCGGATTCGACAGCGGCATTTTCACGTCGTGCTCGATTCGAACCACGGGGCGGGCAGTATTCTCGGCGTCGCCTTGCTCGAAGAGCTGGGATGTCACGTCGTGCCTATCGGGGATATTCCCGATGGGGCATTCGAGCATCCCCCGGAACCGATCGCCCAAAATCTCGTCTCGGTGACATCGATCGTCCGCGAGGTCGGGGCCGATATCGGCTTTTGTCAGGATCCCGACGCCGATCGATTGGCCGTCATCGACGCCGAAGGCAACTATCTGGGCGAGGAATATACGCTGGCTATCTGCGTGGATCACGTATTGAAATGCCGCAAGGGGCCGGTGGTGGCCAACTGCGCGACCAGTCGTATGTCGGCCGACATCGCCGCGAAATACGGCGTGCCGTTCTACCGGTCGGCGGTAGGCGAAGCGAACGTGGTCGATACCATGCTCGCCAACGACGCCGTGTTCGGGGGGGAAGGCAACGGCGGTCCGATCGATCCGCAGGTCGGCCTCGTTCGCGATAGTTTCGTGGGGATGGCGCAGATCTTGGATGCGATGGCCGCCGAAGACGCAACCGTCGCCGCACTCGCGGCACGATTACCGAAGTACGCGATCGTCAAAGAAAAATACCCCTTGAAAGGGGCAAAATTGGAAGCCGTCTTTGCCGCCTTGCGGGCGAAGTTTCCCGACGCACAATGCGACGATCAGGACGGTCTGCGTCTCGACTGGGCCGACCGCTGGTTGCTGGT
>CAYVVR010000588.1:0-2816 GCA_964454655.1 uncultured Planctomycetaceae bacterium
ACTTCGTCTGTTGGGTGGCGCTCGGTGTCGCATGGAGCACGCTTTGCGCGAACGCGGCGGCGCAATCATACCGGGTGCATGCCGTGTCCGATCTGGGGCACGAATTCAGCTTCTACGCCGATGGGCGGTTCCACCGTCAATATCTGCCGGGACAACCCGTGGCGTGCAGTTGGGGGTCGTTGTTCAACTTCGACTTCTCGAACGCCAATTTGCTAATTTTGCTTGGATGTGATGCCCACGTCGATTATCTTCCGCGCGATATCTTGGTGATCGATCGGTTTCTCCAGGTCGGCGGCGGTGTCGTGCTGCTCGGCAGAGCCGCCAACAAGCCGCAGAACAAACTGGCGTCGCACTTCGGATGTCGCTTCGGCAAGCCTGCCCGCAAGCCGTTGCGGGGCGACGGCAAGCTGATTTCCGGGAACATCGAAGGGGGCGGCGACACCATCGAACTCGATCAACCGTCGAAGTGGATGAAGTTGATCGTGGATGCCGACGACCGACCCGTGCTCGTCGCACGTGCCGTCGGCCGGGGAACGCTCATCGTCGGTGCGCGAGGCCTTGCCGGTCGAAACCCGAACGGCAAAGACAACATCAACGCCTCGTGGTGGCAGCCGCTGTTGGTGCGGGCGGCCATGGGAAAACCGGTTGATCCGCGAAAGCCGTTTCGCAAACGCGGTATCAGCGAGTTGGAGTACTCGATTCGGCTCGGCTCGATCACCGTGCGATACAGCGATTACCTGGCTCCGTACGCCGAATCGATGGCCAAGCTCTACATGCGTTGTCGGCCGTATATCGAGCGACGCATGGGCGTGCCGCTCACCAAGGGCATGGCATCCGAAATCGGCTTGCTGGCGACCGGCAGCGGCGGTTTCTCGACCGGCAAAACGATCGGGCTGGGCGTGTTTTGGGGCGGATTTCCGGAACGAGAGCCCGACATGATCCAACTGCTCACCCACGAGTCGGTCCATTCATGGGTGTTACCGTTCGGGGAGATTTGGAACGAGCCGATCGCAACCTACGTCGGCGACTTGGTGCTCATCGACATGGGATACGAGCAAATCGGCAAAGACAAAATCAAGGCACGCATCGATCGGGCCATGCGCATCGACCCGACGATGAAAGTCTACAATCTTCACGGTGGAGGCCCTCCCGAGGCACGCAAGTTGAGCGACAGCGAGGCGAATGCGATCCACTGGGGGAAGACCTTTTGGATCTTCGAGCAACTACGGCAAGAGGATCCGGATATCGTCGCACATTACTTTCAAACAAAACGCCTCTTGGCGACTCCCGGAAGAATCAAGCACTACGATCTGCACGCGACGGTCGCCGTGCTGAGTATCGCGATGAAACGCAACTTATTCCCTTGGTTCAACGAGCACGGCATTCCCGCCGATCCCCGCAGATCGCCGATACCGCTTCCGCCGGCGCTGATGAACAGACGATAACCCCCTCGCGTACAATCTCTCCACGACCGCGACGGCGGCCGCGCAACGTTTCGGCACGATTCCACCGGCGAAACGCCGATCACGGTTTGCCGTGGTAGTTCGGCGACACGTGATGCTCGACGGGCCAACTTGCCCGCAGCGGCGAAGCGTACAAGCCGATCTCGTTGAACGGAATGGGGCGAAAACCCAGCCGATCGTAGATCGGTGAATCATCCGGCAGCGTGAAGTCGAGGGCGTCTTTGCCGGTGAAGGTGATCGTGTCGTCGAACAAGAAGGCGTCGAAGATCTCGTTGACGCCGCGTTCCCGCAACGCGAACCGGCCGCAGTTCACGGCGACGTTTCGCAACAAGAAGTTGCGATCGGGATTTTCTTCCAAACGGAGCAATTCGGGCCAACGTTCGGCGTGCGGCGGACGACTCACGTCGATTCCGCGCCACACGGTGCCGCTGGGACCGCCGCGTTCTTTGAGGCTCGTTTTCCACCGTGTTTCGCCCCACGGCGAAAAGCTGAACGCGGCTCGGCAATCGACGAACAGGTTGTTGTCGGCGATGTTGTCTTTTCCGCCGTGAATTTGAATGCCGCCGAAGCGGCCGTCGGCGGCGCGGTAGAAGACGTTGCCGTACATGAGCGTGCCGCTGATGAAGTCGTCGAGGCGGATGCCCGCTTGTCCCGCGACGTTCCGCCCGCTGCCGATGTGATGCCAAAAGTTGTAACGGATCACGTTGCCGCGATAGGCCGCGTTGCCGTAGATGTCGATTCCGGCTTGATCGTCCGATTCCCACACGACGCTGTGCACTTCGTTGAATTCGATCGTTTGATCGTAGCCTTCCACCCGCATGGCATGATGCGGCGATTCGTGGAATAAGTTGTGCGCAATGCGGTTGCCGACGCCGTCCAAGTGGACCGCGGGCGCATAGACGCGATCGACGCGGCTGAAATCGTACACGCGGCAGTTTTCGACGACGTGTCCGCCGGGGGTGAGCGTTTTCGGATCGCCGCCGGCCACGCGCAATCCGCCCGCGCCGACGGTGAGAATGTCGCAGCCTAAGACGAGATGGCTCTTGCCGCCGCGGACGACGACGCCGTTGCCGCCGAGTTGTCGCAACGTGCAGCCGCCCAGTAGCACGTGTTCGCCGCCGTCGATCACGAAGGCGTCTGCCCGGTTCAGTTCGAACGTCAACCCCAACACGGCGACGTGGGAAACGTCGTTCATCGACACGAACGGTCGATCGAGCACGGGAAATTGGACGATCGCCCCGCGAGCGTCTTTCGGCGGATAGATGTACAACGTGCCGGTCTTCCGGTCGAGATACCATTCGCCCGGCGAATCGATCTCTTCGAACAGGTTGAAATAGTAATACGGGTATCCCT
>CAYVVR010000589.1:0-2806 GCA_964454655.1 uncultured Planctomycetaceae bacterium
CCCATAAGTATAGAACTGCATCCCCGGCGGGCAATGGAAAACAACGGTTGTCGACTCGCAAGTCACAAAGCCACCGAGGGAGCCGTCCCTCCGGCGTCGATCGATCCGGCGAGATTTCCCCGTACATCTCACCGCGACGTTTACCGACCTTGCGTCACTTTCCCTTCTTTTCATCAGGGATAAAGAATCGCGACAAATCGATTCCGCCGCGTTGTTCTTCTTCAACCAGTTTCAGACGGGTTTCGAGACGTTCCACACGTCGCCGCAAGGCATAAAGCGTGCCCAGCGGATCATCGGCCTTGCGGGTACGCGGAACCGTCGGATACCCCAAATGCCGCGCCAACGCGGCGAAAAGATAGAGCGCGTCCTTGCGTCGGTTTGCCGCCGCGATTTGGCCTTCCTTCAGACCGAATAAGACCGGTTTTTCGATCGGCCCGAACTTTTGCACGTAGTATTCGCTACGCACGAAAATCATGTCGGCGATATCGACCAGGCCGATCTGGCGTCGAACGGTATCGAGCCATTCGCGCCAGGCGTCGTCGTAAACCGGATCTCCCGCCATCGCCGCTAGGCCCTTGTCGTACCCCAACCGATTCCGGCACAGCGTTTCGAACTGGTACAAGAAAATTCCCTGGACGTTTGCCCCTTTGGCGCGGTATTCGGCCTCTTTTTCGAGGATCTCCAGGGCGGTCGCGAATTCCATTCGGCCCGAATCGCGTTCGGCCTCCGACATGACGTACGCCTGAAACGGCGTGAAGTAGTGCGACAACCGGCTCATGACCGAGGCGAATCCGCCCGTGTGACGCAGTTCATCGACCATGCAGTCGAGCGCGTAGGGCAACTGCGTGGTCGACAAGATCTCGTGCCGAATCATCCGAATGAGCTCTTGGGTCGAATACCCTTCGCCGAGACGCTCGCGCAACGCGCGGAAGAAATATGCCTGTTCCACGTATTCGTCGCGATCGAGCATCTGGGAAGGCCCTTTCGGAATCCCGGAAAACGGCGTCGGCTCGGCCATCGGACACCCCCTCACGATTCCCCGTCGGGACGATCATGCCGGTTGCCGAAGGTCCCTCTATTTTACCGCCCGAACCGAAACGCGACGATGCCGTCCCGAAAGACACGTTCGCCGCCCGCCTTTGCCTCGACGATCGACGACCTTGCCGCACCGCCGTCGACGCACTGCCGTCGCAACGAAACCGGTGCAACACATTCCCCCGCCGGCGCAACCATCTTGGTGCAGGGCGTTCGGCCCGGCAATCACGAATTTCGGCAAAATTCGATGGAAGTCGGTCAAGATTTCGAGCCGATCGGCGTATAATACAGTTGAAGAAAGGCACTTCGCCGAAACCACGTCTCCGGCTGGCGCCGTCGGCGGCCACCCGGCCGACATTCGGGGGCGAATTGGATTCGACCGGACAGGTTGAGGTGGAAGTGGCGTGCCGTGGCTGATCAGCGGCCCACGTAAAAAGCTGATCAAAACTTTACGTGCCAACCACAACTTGGCCCTGGCTGCCTAATAGCTGCAGCCCCGACTGAGGGAGCTCGTCGGAGGTTCCCGACTGTCGGCTGACCTATCCGACTCGTTCCGGGTCATTGTCGGGCACGCCCGGAATTAAATTCCGTTCCCGACTGGCCGGCCGATCACCCTGTCGGTTGGGGGATCTGTCGGCGAGATACAAAAAACCGACTACGCACGTAGAAGCTTCCACTGAAATGTCGCGGGACGCGGGTTCGATTCCCGCCGCCTCCAATCCCCCGTTTTCAGGATTCCAGCGCCGGTCGCGGCCCCCTGAAAACGGGGGCTTCTCTTGCGCCCGCCGTCCGACACGCGGTGCGCCCGCGGTTTTCACCGCCCCATGACTCGGCCGGACGTACCCGGATCGTTCATGCGCAAATCGACGCGATCGCCCGATTCGTCTGCCCCGGATGAAATAGCCTCTGCGCACGCGCTACGACAGCGGCAGGAACATGACGAAGTTTCGTCCGCGTGCGACAAGACAAGCCATCGACAATCGGCGCTTGACCGGCGTTCACGGCCTCACGCCGATGCCAACACGATATAGCCGACAAAACTGGAGAAGACGAGCAAGCCTCATCCGTCACGCGCCGAAACTCGCTTGCCCGCAACACGAGGCGAAGAACGCGAAAGCAACTTTCCGCGGCCGCATGCCGCGTTTGCCGAACAAGACGGCTCGAGCCACTATTTCATGGCATTGCGTGTCGATACTCTCTAGAATCACCCTCAGTCGGCAAAGAAAAGGGACGACAGGCTGATACGTTTATTTTGGAGCAAGACGTGAAGATCCATTATTTAGAGATTGTGTCACAGGACGTGGACTTTGTATGTGCCGCCTATGCTGCGGCGTTCGGCGTGCAGTTCAGCCCACCCGTTCCCGAGCTTGGCGGAGCGCGTACGGCTCGACTGGACGAAGGCGGTCTATTGGGTGTCCGTGCACCGTTGCGTGAAGACGAAGATCCAATCGTAAGGCCGTACTGGCTTGTCGAGGACATCGACTCGGCGTTAGCCGCCGCAACACGCGCCGGCGGCGTGATCGCGATGCCGCCGACGGAAATTCCCGGCTACGGCAAGTTCGCCATCTACCTACACGACGGAAACCATCACGGTCTCTGGCAGTTGCCGTAATTACCGTTTCGTCCCCCGGCGGCTGGAGCATATCGTCACGCCGCATCGAGAGCGTTTGCGGCCGAAGTGATTTCTACGGTCGTCTCTTGCGTCCAAGCATCGTGCTTGCCAAACAAGATTGGTCGAACAACTGTTTCTTGGCGTTACGTGCCGCTATTG
>CAYVVR010000590.1:0-2805 GCA_964454655.1 uncultured Planctomycetaceae bacterium
TCGAGGCCCTCTTGGGCGATGTTGTCCAATACGATGACGCGCCGTTTAGCCATGACGCCTTCCCCTTTCTCCCGAACAGGTCATCTTTATGTGAACGCCCTGCCCTCTTCCGGTTTGGTCCGCCTTCATTGCGTCCCGGTTTCAGACGCCAACACTTGCAACGCGGCAGTGGTCGCTTGTCCCGGACGTATCGTCGCGCCCAACTCAATGAGCGTCAATTCGATCGCCCCCAACACGCCCACGATGTCCACTTCGTCCACTTCGCCCATATGGCTGATTCGACAAATCTTCCCGGCCAGCGGCCCCTGCCCGCCTGCCAACTTGATGCCGTATCGTTCTTCGAGCCGTTGCAAAAATGCCTTGCCGTCGAGCCCGGCCGGAAAGTAAACGGCCGTCAGACCGTCCGCCGGCCTTTCGGCAACCAGTGAAAACCCGACCGCGGTCAACCCAGCTCTGGTAGCCGCCGCCAGCCGCCGACACCGGCTCCATATGTTTTCGATGCCGTAGTCGCGAATCTCGCGCAAGTTGACGACCAACGCCCTCACGAGGCTGCTGGCGGGCGTGTACGGTGTGTCGTGTTTTTCCCACGCCCGTCGATACATGGCCAAGTCGAAGTAGTAACACGGTCGATCCGGACGTTGTTCCAGCCGTTCCCACACGCGAGGACTCACTGCCACGAACGCCAACCCCGGCGGAATCGCCAAGGCTTTCTGGCCTCCCACCGCGAGCAGGTCGATTCCCCACTCATCGGTACGGCACTCCATGCATCCGGCACCGCTGATGGCATCGACGACGAAAAGGGCCTCCGACTCGCGGACCACTTTGCCCAGCCCCTCGATGTCGTGCCCGACGCCGGTGCTGCTTTCGGAAAGCGTCGCGAACACGGCCCGACAATCGGGATGCGCTTGAAGCGCATCTCGGAGCATCTCGGGCGAATAGGCCCTGCCCCACGGAAGCGACAAGGAAATGACTTCGGCCCCGAATCGCCGCGCGATTTCGGTCCAGCGGTGGGCGAACTTCCCCGAATCGAGCACGATCGCCTTGTCGCCGTTTCCGACGGCCGCCGCGACACACGCTTCCATGGCCCCGGTACCCGATCCGGTCAACACCGCCACGTCGTTGCGAGTGCAAAACACGTATTGCAGCAATTCGACGGCCTCGGCCAAAACCGCACGAAACTCGGCCGTGCGATGATGCCGAACCGGTTCGGCCAAAACCGCTCGGGCGGCCTCGGGAACAGGCGTCGGGCCGGGGGTCATCAGGCGATAACGCGACCGCATGCAAAACCTCGCAAACAACACATCGTCGACAATACTCAAGCCGGTTCGATGGCAGCCCCGGCTACGGTGCACGGCACCAAAGGCGTTATTTTACCGCGCCGCACGAAACCGTACCGCGCCCCCCAGATCGGCCTTTTTTCGCCCCAATCGCCGAAGAAAGCTCGCCACGATTCGCCCGCAACGTGGCCTCCGCAGCGGTTCGCGACCGATTCACAACGACCGCACGAACTCGATGAGATCGTCGAGCTGGGCTTCCGACAATTCCCGCCCCTTGAGGCCGTGTTTGCCTTCGCGGAACAATTCGCCCAGGGTACGATACCGCCCGTCATGCAGATAGGGAGCCGTTCGCCACACTTCGATCAGGGTAGGCGTGTCGAAACGGGGCTCCGTATCGAACGGACCGGCCGTTCCGACATCGTGCTTGCGGCCATCCGTGTAGTACGTACCGGCATGACACCGATCGCATCGCAATTTGGCCGAAAAGAAGAGCTCGCGGCCTCGGCGAGCCGCCGGGCTTAGGTTCCCGTCGACCAGTGCGGGACTCGGCACCGGTCGCAACGAACGCAGATACGTATCCAAGAGGGTCGCCGTCTGCTCGTTTTCATCGGTAAACAGGATGTGCTTCAGCCCGGCCCGCACGGCCGCTTCGGCCGTCGGACGCACTCCCGTCGCCATCGCAGGCGGCGTAACGTGCGAAAAAAGCAGGCTCTTGGTGTTCTTGGGATTGCCCGTGCCGTCGTTCAGCAGGTCCCAATTCAAGGCATCCATCCGCCCGTCGGGATGACACGAAGCACAACTTTGCCAATGCTGGTAGCAAATCGTCGCATCGTGGAACAGGGCCTCGCCCCGCAACACGGGATCATCACCCACGCCCGGACCGACACGAATCTGCCGAACGCGAGGTTCCTGATGCGATAGATCGACACACGCGATCGTATCGCTGTACCGTTCGGCCACGTACACGAAATTCCCGCGGGCGACGATGGCCCGCGGACCGCGGCCGGGAAGGGCCACATGACGCCAAAGGCTGTCGCCGAGGCTCAAGTAGATCGGCCAAACGGCCAACATCGGTTGCATCGTGCGGTAGGCGTACTCGCCGAGCAGTTCGTCGCGTTTCATGAAGAGCAGCTCATGCGTGCCCGACGCCGCAACGCACACGAGGTTGCCGTCGTCGGCCAAGGCGATCCCCCACGGAACGGCAGCCCCTTCGTAGTACTCGTCCAGCCCGATCGTGGCGTATACCTTGTCCTTTTCAAGATCGACGACGGCGACGACGTTGGCGTTGATCCAACCGTTGTCGACCCGAAAAGGCATCGACTCGAAGTTTCCGAACAAATGCGAGACGACCGCGTACCGGCCGTCGGGCAGCACTTGCACGTCGCGGGCGCCGTGCGCCCCATGCCACAATGGAATCACTCGTTGCGAAAACGTGGTGGTATCCACCACGCGCACCGTGGCGCACACCTCGATTTCGCTCGGACGATCCGTGCGAACGTCGGGCAGATGGTGCGCGATCACCAACGAT
>CAYVVR010000591.1:0-2788 GCA_964454655.1 uncultured Planctomycetaceae bacterium
GCCTTCGATTCGAGCAAACCGCTAACGAGGTGCATCATGCCCGAGTCATCCGTCGCAGGAAAGCGATTCCTCGTGAACGTCCTTCGGGCGTTGTGTGCGGCGACGATGCTGACCGTCGGGTTCGGCAACACCGCTGTTGCCCAATCGCCCGGCGCGGCCGAACCATCCGCCGCGACGCTTCCGCCTGAAGAAGCCGCCGCCCTTGCCGAACAAGCCTTGGCCGACGACGAACCGGCGACCGACGCCGAATCGTCGAGCGAACCGACCGCCCCCGTCGAAACGCCCAAGATCAACGTCCTCGAACTGGCCTTCCAGGGCGGACCGTTGATGATTCCGATTGCGTTGATGTCGGTCGTGACGGTCGTCTTCGGCCTCGAACGTTGGCTCGGCCTGCGACGCCGCAAGGTCGTGCCCGCCGCCCTCATCACCGCCTTGGGCGAGATGAGCGAATCGCAGAAAGGTTTCGATCCGCGGGCGGCGTATCGGCTGTGTCGAGAACATCCTTCGGCGGCAGCCAACGTGATCAAGGCGATGTTGCTGAAGGTCGGCCGGCCCTTGACCGAGGTCGAGCACGCCATGAAAGAAGCCGGCGAACGCGAGGCCGATCGGCTGTATGCGAACGTGCGGTTTCTCACGCTGGCCGCGGCGATCACGCCGCTTTTGGGACTGCTGGGAACCGTCCAGGGGATGATCCAGGCGTTCTTCGTGACTTCGCATCTACCCCCGGGCGCGAACCGGGCCGAACTGCTGGGGCAGGGGATTTACGTGGCGCTCGTGACGACGTTCGCGGGCTTGACGGTGGCCATTCCGGCCTCGGTCTTGGCCCACTTCTTCGAGGGACGCATCCAAACTTTGTTCCGCGAACTGGAAGAAACGTTGATGGGGCTTTTGCCCCAGTTAGAGCGATTCGAGGGACGACTCGTTCCCGGTTCGCCGGAACCGCCCGTCGAGCCGCCGGTGGAACGGCCTCGCGACGCGAAGCGGTCGGTGCCCGTCCCGCCCCCTCCGCCCGAAACCAAGTCGGGAGGCGCCCAATGGCAGTAACCATTCGCAAAGGCAAGGCGCTCGAGTCGCTGACGATGACGCCGTTGATCGACGTCGTCTTTTTGCTGTTGATCTTTTTCTTGGTGGCCACGAAGTTCGCCGAAGAAGAACGCGAGCTGCCCGTCAATCTCCCCGACGCCAGCGAGGCCCAACCGCTGATCGCCAAGCCGCGCGAGCTGTTCGTCAACATCGACGAGCGCGGTCGCTATTACGTGTCGGGCAACGTCCTCACGCTGACCGAGTTGGAAACCGTCTTCCGCGACGCTTGGGCGAGCAATCCGGGCAACACCTCGGTAATCTTGCGTGCCGACGAACGGTGCCGTTTGCAGGCCGTCGTCGCCGCCATCAACGCCTGCAAGAAAGCGAACATCGACGATTACCGGTTAGCCGCTCAAAAACCGTCGTCCGCCGAAAGCGGACCGTAACCGAATCGCGTCCGCTTACGCGGACGATCAAGTGAGATGCCATGTCGTCTCCCACACCCCGCAATCCCAAAGAAACCCGCAAGCGGCAAGTGATTCGCCGGAGCGAACCGGTGAACCTGGCCGACTTCGACGAGCAACTTTGGCCGATCAATCTGGCCGTGCTGGTGCTGGCCGGGTTGGTGGCGGGGGTGATCTACGCGACCACCGATAACTTTTTCGACCCGCGCATCTTCCACAACGGCGTCTTTCGGTTGTCGATCGTCGCGTTGATGGTCGCCCTGGTCTTTTGGGCGACGGCGTTCTTCCGCACGCGAACCGCCCGGCGCGTCCAGTTTTGCGTGATTTTGAGCCTGGTGATCCACCTGTTGTTGGTGGTGTTCTTGCGGGAACAATATCTCGAATTGGTCGAGCGCTGGAAAGACGACGACGTGGCCGTCGCCGTCGAGTCGGAAGAACCGCTGACCGTGCCCGAGTATTTCTCGGAAACACTCGAAAACCCCGACGCCGTTCCCGAGTATGCGAAGCCGGTTGAGACGGCGACTCCCGAGGCCGACGCGCAGCGTTACGAAGTGGCGCCCGAGGCCGTCGATCAACCGCCGGTCGTGCCGCAACCCGAAGCAACCGAGCAAACACCGGCCCCCGAGCCGGTGCCCGCCGTGTTGCCGCGAGCCGAACTTTCGGCGCCGCGGCGGGTAGAAACGCCGACCAATCCGCCCAAGCGACAAGTGTGGCAGCATCTGCCGAAGCCGGAAGAACCGCAGTTGACGCCGGAAACGCCGGTCACCCGCTCGCGCCCGGCGCGCGAACCGACTCCGCGTGCCGAAGCCCGGCGGCGCGAAACCGTGCCGCGAGTGCGTCCCCAACCCGAGCTGACCGACACGACGCCGTCGGCGTTGCAACCGCAGCAGCCGGAACTGGCGCGTCTCGCGTCGCGGGAACCCGAGAACGTGCAACCGACCACGCCGACGCCCACGCGGAAGCTCTCGGCACCGACGCCGCCGGCAACACCGACCACGGCCGAACCGGTCGCCGTTTCTCCCGCTCGGTCACAGCCCGCCCGCTCGGTCGAAGCCTCGCAGGCCACTCCCGATCGGCGTGAGACGTTGCCGTCGCCCTCGGCGACGTTGGCGGCGACGCAAATCTTGCCGCAACCGGCCGTCGAAGCGACAGTCGGTCCGCGTCGCACGGTAGGCGAGGACCGCGGCACGGCCCCGCTGAGCCGGGGAATCGCAACCGGTTCGCGTCAAGCAGCCGCGGGCACCGTCGCGGCAGCTTCCCCGAATCTGTCCACTCTGCCGCCGGCCGCCGGAAACACTGGC
>CAYVVR010000592.1:0-2786 GCA_964454655.1 uncultured Planctomycetaceae bacterium
ATGTTATATGGTGCGGACGCTTCGAGGTAGAGATACGCTTTCGGGGAATTGGGGACATCGAGGTCCATGGGCGAAGCCGGAACGAACAAGCGATTGAGCAGCAGCACGCCGGCCGTGCGAGATTCGGCCCGGGACGCGGGATGCGGTATGCCGCGTCGAAGTTGGCTGCGGCGTGCGGTGGTGCGTTTGCAAACACTCGCGTTTACGGTGTTTGGAACGGTCGGCGGCTTGTGGATCATCGGTATTGTGCGGTTTCTGTTTCCAAACGTGGGAAACTCGCAGCGACGGGTGATCGACGTCGGACGGCCCGAGGATTATCCGCCGGGGTATGTCGAAACCCGCTACCGGGACCGGTACGGGGTGTGGATCGTCCGGGATGTCATCGGCGATCGGGAGCGGATCATCGCCCTGAAGGCACGCTGTACGCATTTGGGATGCCTTACCTTGTGGGATGCGGCGAACGGACGATTTCGTTGCCCCTGTCATGGGAGCGTATTCAGCCGATTCGGCGACAACGAAGCCGGACCGGCGCCGCGCCCTTTGGTGCGATGCGGGATTACGCTTTCGGCTTCCGGCAAACTATTGGTCGATCCGCAAACCGAGTTTCCCGATTCGGCCCATCGCGACAATCCGCCCGGCAGCGCCGTGGTTGTCGATCGGCCTGAACCGAAGCACGCTTGACACGATTATTGAGTTGCCCATGTCGTTTTGGCAGCGTATCCGGAACTCGCAAGTCTACCGAAGCATTATTCGGCACCCGGCCCCCAAGGATCGGCGGCATCGAATCATTGTCGTTTTGATGAACTTGGTGCTGCATTTGCACCCGGTGAGTCTGCCGAAGTATGCGCTGCGTCTCCGGTTTACTTGGTGCATGGGCGGAATCACGTTCTTCTTGTTTTTGGTCGAGATTCTGACCGGCGTCTTGTTGATGTTTTACTACCGGCCGACGGCGCAGTACGCGTATCCCGACATGGTCGGGTTGCGCGACGTCGTGTCGTTCGGAATCTTGCGCGAACTGCATCGCTGGGCGGCGCACGCCATGGTGATCACGGTGATGCTGCACATGCTGCGCGTCGTGTTGACGGGGAGTTACAAGCCTCCTCGCGAATTCAACTGGGTGGTCGGCGTCGGGTTGTTGGTAATGACGCTGTTGTTGTCGTTCACCGGTTACATCCTTCCTTGGGATCAACTGTCGATTTGGGCTGCGACGGTCGGATCGAACATGCTTGGGGCGACGCCGGTGATCGGCCACCAAGGGCCGGGACACACATGGTTGACCGTCGACGGCATCCAATGGATCACGGAAACTTCCGACATCCGGTACTGGGTGTTCGGGGCGACCACCGTCGATGAAAATACGCTGAATCGATTCTATGTCCTCCACTGTGTCGGAATTCCGGTCGTGGCGGCTTTCGCTTGCGCCCTGCATTTTTGGCGTGTCCGCAAAGACGGCGGTATCAGCGGGCCGCTGTAATTGAGTGAGAATGTCGAACGACGCCCGCGATTTCGGCGCGGCGTCGATGAGAAAGAGTCATGAGCAACGTTGTCGGATCGGAAGCCTTGGGCAGCACATGGGCGATCGCCTGGTATGCGCTTGCGGTGCTGGTTAACGCGCTTCCGGTGACACGATGGGCCTGGAGGACTTGGAAAGAGCGCATTGAAGCGACCGGACCGTCGCCCAACGAGGTGGTGCCGCGAGACTCTCGCCGGTTGACGCCTGAAGTGTTCGTTGCCGGTGTTGCCTGCGCGGTGTTTGCCGGTTTGGCCGTTTCGGCGATGCTGGGCAGCGTGCCGATCTTGCCGGTACCCGTGCGACGGGGAATCGATGCGGTCTTGAATCCCGCGAGCTTGCTGGTTGCATCGATCGTGCTGACGATCGTCGTTGCCCGTTGGCGAGTGATCGTTGCTCGCCGCTGGGTCGGCCTGGCCGTCGCGAATGGGGCGGCCGTTTTCGTGTTGTTGTCGTTGCCCGATCGGCATTTTTTTCATCTCGTGTCGCAGCCGGACAACATCGCGATCGTCCTGCTGCTGGGAACGGTCGGTTTTTTCGTTTGGCTGGGGTTGCACTTGGGTTGCGAGAACGACGACCGAATCGCGGCGGGGAAACCGCCTGTCGAAGCCGAACCGGAAGAACAACAGCGATTCTTGGTTTGGCCCGACCTGGTCTACATTGAGCTGATCGCCATGGTGTTGACCACGGCGGCGCTGTTGATCTGGTCGGGGGCCGTCGCGGCACCGCTCGAGGCGCCTGCCGATCCATTGGTAACGCCCAATCCGGCAAAGGCACCGTGGTATTTTCTCGGATTGCAAGAGCTGTTGGTGTACTTCGATCCGTGGTTGGCGGGTGCGGTCTATCCGATCTTGATCATCGTGGGGTTGTGTGCCGTTCCGTATCTCGATCGAAATCCGTTGGGGAACGGTTACTACACCTGCCGAGAGCGGCCGCTGGCGTTGTGGCTGTTCTACTTCGGATTTCTCAATTTGTGGGTGCTGTTGATCGTAATCGGAACGTTTTTCCGCGGTCCGAACTGGGGCTTCTACGGACTTTACGAAGGATGGGAGACGGCGAAGACGGCCGTGCACGGTACCCGAACCCTCTCGGAAACCGTGTGGGGGCTTTTCGGCCTGCACGGTGCGGGGACGCTTGATGCGTGGCCGGTGTTTCTCCGGGAACTGCCGGGGCTCGTGACGGCCGTGATGTATGTTGGCGTATTGCCGGTGTGGATCGCATGCGGGCCGGGCAAGCGGCTCGTTCGAGAGATGGGACGGATGCGATATATCGTGTT
>CAYVVR010000593.1:0-2780 GCA_964454655.1 uncultured Planctomycetaceae bacterium
GACCGTTCGACCGCGTCTGTCCCCGCTGCGTTTGATTGCCAACCATTCTTCGACCCGATGCAAGAAAGCACTCGCTGCAATCGGCGACGGCACATTCCCGGTTGCCGTTTTTTTCTCCTCGCCGGTTTTCTCCAAAAGCCCCTTTCCCTCACGGTCCACATCCTCATCGTCCAAAACGACGCAATCAAAGGTCAGCCTCGCGGCCGACCACCACGTTACGGCCAAAACGGCCGCATTGACGACGATCGAGTACGCGGCCGGTATTCCGGAAAACTGTACGAATTGCTGTAACGCAAGCAACGTCGCCAATCCCAACGGAACGGCAAACAGCGACGCGCGTTCTTTCCCCGATTCGATGGCGATTTCCGAAGTCAACACGACGGCAAACACGAAAAGCCCGACGATCCAATGCAAACGACCGGAGTACCTCCCTTGGTAGAACACTTCAAGCAGGAAGAAGGCCAGACTTCCCACCAGCAGCATCACCAAGGCGAGGTTGAGAACCGTCAAGATCCAGTCGATTTCGGTCCGCCGAGGCCGTTCCACGCTTCACCTCCACACGTACCGACGACACAACGAAGCCACGTCATCCGGCGTCTGCAACACACGCAAATCGACACCCGAGCCGGCCAGATATGCGGCAGCTTTTGCCAGGCTATCCTCGCGATGATCGTTGATTATCAGCGTTACCGGAATTCCTCGACGCTGGAGCATCTCCACGGCAACCAAGTGTTCTTCACCGACCGACGAAAGCAACACGATCGCCGCTGCGTTCTGCGGAATATGCTGGATCGTCTCGTGGACCAACTCGCGGAACGGTAAACCTTCGCTCAGTTCGAGTCGTGCGAGCATTTCGAGGATTCGTTGAAACTGCTCCGCCCCGCGACGGTTCGGTACGACGATCGGCGCCAATCGATCGACCTGTTCGGCGGCCTCGACCGAACGACGGGCGGCAAGCCGACTCGAAGGATCGGGATCCCATCCCTCCAATCGAGCCAAATCGACAGCGTCCCATCCATTGCTGATCAACCCGAGTTGCTCATTCATTTGGGTCAGTGCATAGGCCAACGAGGCCGCCATCCGAACGGCCAACTCCGATCGCATGGGAACGGTCCCCGACGGGAACGCCTCTTTGTGAAAATCGATCAGAATGGTCGCTCCCGCGATTACCGACGGTTCGAACAGCTTACTGTGCAAGGTTCCGGTACGGGCCGTGGCTCGCCAGTGAATCCGATTCAACGGGTCGCCGGCCTGGTACTCGCGAACTCCTGAAATACGTGTCGGGTCTTCGAACAGCCGATGCGACAACCGAACCTCGCCGACGGGTTTGCGGGTGGCGATGTCCCACTCTTCCAAGGTGGTCACTTGCGGATAGACGAGCAAGAAATGAGGCTCGGTCACGATGCGGTATCGACGTTCCAAGCCGAAAGGATCCCCGACCTCGACGACGAGCGGACCGAGCTGATAAAACCCGCGTTCCAAGCATTCGACTTGATACACGGCCGAAACGGCCTTGCCGCGTCCGATCGAAACCGCAGTCAACGGCTTTCCCGTTATTTTCAGCCGGGGCGGCCTTCCCCGGACAGCTCGCACAGGCAAGATATCTTCCAGCAAGGCCCAAGGAATCGGTAGCCGCGAACGATTCACCACGCGGACGACGACGGTAACGCGCTCACCGACGCGGGCGGAATAGACGTTGCATCGCCTTTCGGCCTCGACCGACGCCGCCCAATGCCGCACGACGATTCGGCACAAAACAGCCGTCGCAAGCAACACGTATGTTGCAATCGCCAAGGCCGACGATTGGATCAACAGCGAAACACACCACAAGATCCCCCCGAGTACGAGCCAACGAACGATCCGTTGGTCGACCGTTCCCGTCAGGTCGCGCCGAGGCGACTCGCTGTGCGGTGTATCTCGGCCGGTCATGCGTCTTTCATCCCGGCAAGTTTTCTATTCGGCGGCGAACCCGGGCCCTTCGACGACGGGAACTCGCACCACATCGGTAACTTCTTCGAGAACACGCTCGACCGTCATCTTTCGCAGGCGACTCTCCGGCTTCAGAATCAGTCGATGGTTCAAGATCGGAAAGAGCAATCGTTTGACGTCGTCGGGCAACACGTAGTTGCGTCCGAAAATCGCCGCCAAGGCTTGCGCCGCCCGAAACAGCGCAATCGTCGCCCGAGGACTGCCTCCCAATGCGAGATCCTCGTGTTCCCGCGTCGCGTTGACGATGTCGACGATGTATTGCCGAACCTTTTCATCCACATACACGCTCCGAATCCGACGCTGGACGTCGATGATTTCCTTCGGCGAGACGACCGGCTTGACGTCCTCGATCGGATGTCGCTTTTCCAGCATCGACAACATTTGCAATTCTTCTGCCGGAGCCGGATAGCCGACCGCGTACCTCATCAAAAATCGATCGCACTGTGCCTCGGGCAAGGGAAAGGTTCCCTCGTGCTCAACCGGGTTTTGCGTTGCAATCACGATGAACGGCGACTCGAGGACATGCGTCGTCCCGTCGACGGTCACCCGACCTTCGGCCATCGCTTCCAACAAGGCCGATTGTGTTCTCGGTGTGGCGCGGTTGATCTCGTCGGCCAACACGATTTGGGCGAAAATCGGCCCGGGACGGAACTCGAACTCGGTGGTCTTCGGATGAAATACCGAAGCCCCCGTCACATCGTTGGGCAACAAGTCGGGCGTGCACTGGATTCGTTTGAACGTGCAGCCGGTACTTTGCGCGAGAGCCCGGGCGAGCATGGTCTTGGCTACGC
>CAYVVR010000594.1:0-2779 GCA_964454655.1 uncultured Planctomycetaceae bacterium
GCCCGTGCGAAGGCGAAATCGTTCGGCGCGCGGGCCGTGAGATCGCAGCATCGCCGTTCTCAGTCGGTTTCGAAACGCTCGACCGCCGGATGTTCGATCCCGAGCGCACCTACCCGTGGCTGGGGCGGCTGGGCGTGAAATGGGCTCGCGTGCAAACCGGTTGGGCCCGTACCGAAACCACTCGCGGCAAGTACGATTTCGCCTGGCTCGATGCGGTCGTCGATCACCTTCACGCCGCCGGCGTTCGCCCGTGGTTCAACCTAGGATACGGCAACCGCCTGTACACGCCCGAGGCTCCCGACGCTTCGGCGGTCGGCTGGGCCCCGATTCATCGCGAAGAAGCGATGACCGCTTGGAAAGCGTTCGTCAAAACCGCCGCCCGGCGGTACCGCGGTCGCGTCGATCACTGGGAAATTTGGAACGAGCCGAACATCACGAAGTTCTGGCAGCCGCAAAAACCGAATCCGCACGATTACGTACGGTTGGTCCGCGAAACGGCGGCGGTCATCCGCAGCGAGAATCCCCAGGCGACGATCATCGGCGGAGCCTTAGCGGGCATGCCGACGGACTACTTCAAGGCCATGCTCGAAGCCGGTCTCGGCGACGTCGTCGATAAGATCTCTTACCACCCGTATCGTCCGGTCCCCGAGGCGGGATATCGCGATACACTGGCGGCCTGGCGACAGCTACTGACAGTCCACGCCCCACATGTCGAATTGTGGCAAGGCGAAAACGGATGTCCCTCGACGCCCGACAGCACCGGGGCGTTGGGCGGCCGTCCCTGGAACGAATACCGCCAAGCCAAGTGGGTGCTGCGGCGCACGCTGTTCGATCGAATCCTCGGCGTCGAATTGACGTCGTACTTTCACCTGGTCGACTTGATGAACTACAACTGGGGTGAAGGGCCCAGCGGCAAAGCGAACACCAAGGGCTTGTTGAACGGCCGCGACTACACGCCCAAACCGGCCTATTTCGCCTACCAAGCCGTCTGTTCGCTGTTCGACCACGAAACGAAGCGACGCGTCGAAGTAGACGGCCACTTGCGAATCGACGGCGAATTGGGTTCCTCTCCGGTCGTCGCCGGTTTTGTTCGTAACGGGGCGCCGTTGTGGTGTTATTGGCTTCCCTTGCCGCCGGAACAAGATCACCTGCCGCGCGTGGCGACGCTCGACGTCCGCGACGACGCGTTGTCGCTTCGCAACCCGGTGTTGGTCGATCTTCTCACCGGCAACGTGTATCGGCTGCTGCATGCCCGGCGCAGCGACGACGGTTGGTCGTTCCCGAACGTGCCGGTTGCCGATCATCCGTTGGTGTTGGCCGATCGCAAGGCCCTTTCCATCGCGTGAGACGCAGCTTGACGGAGCCATGCATTACTATCGACTTCGCTGTGCACAATGCGGCTGGGTGATCGAAGAGTCGCAAGCCGATCTCGTGCGTCGATTGCGTGCGGCGAAGAAGATCCGCGCCCGCATGCTGGCCACCGACGACGTGCTCGCCGAACTCTTTCCGCAGCTATGCGCAGGTTTGCGCTGTCCCGAGTGCAACCACGTCGGCCTGTCGCTTTCGTCGGCCGACCATGCGTGGGATGAACCGCGACATTGCGAAGGTTGCGGCAAGCGCATTCCGCGAGAACGTCTGGCGCATGTTCCCGACGCCCTCTTGTGTCGCGATTGCCAGGCCAAATACGAAGCCGGAGAACCGTTGGGAGATGAATACTGTCCCCGCTGCGGCGCCCCGATGCGGCTAGCCGTCGCCGCCGGAGGCACGACGCGTTTTCGTTGGGTGTGCACGAACACCCCACCGTGTCGCCTCGATTAGAAAGTCAGCCCGCAAAAACCAGGTCGTACCCCACGACGAAGATCGCAGCGTCGATGATCGCGTGGCTGATCCACGGAGCGTAAAGCGTGCGAGCACGATCGTACAGCAGACACCACACGACGCCGCCGACGGTCACTCCGAGCGAAAAGAGGATTTGGGCGGGCGATCCCCAACCGAAGTATTTCCCCAAGATGACCACGTGGTGTGCCGTGAATGCAAGGCTGCCGACGATCGCCGCCGGCCACACCGGCACAAGCTCGCGTCCGCGACCGAACACGAACCAACGCCAATAATATTCTTCGAGCCCCGAGTGCAACAGCGATACGAACAGGCCGAATAAGACGTAAGGCCCGATCCGGTCGACGCCGAATCCCACCAATCGCGACTCCACCGCCGAGGCGGCAAATGCGAAGATGGCCGTCGACTTCAACCAGCCGAAGTACAAGGCGAACATGCCCAACGAAACGGCGATCCCGAAGGCGATCCCCCAGAACTGGCCTCGCTTAGTAAAGGGAACGAGCCGCAGTCGTCCCCGCTCGACGAACAAGAACCACAACAGCGGCACGAGCATCACCGACTTACTGACGACGTAACCGAGCTGCTGCACGATCGGCGGTGCGTCGTCGAGCACATAGAAGCTCATCCAAGTGCCCAACGTGGGAACGCACATCGTGACCACCAGCACGATCGCCAGTGCGCCCCGGCTCACCCGCCCGTTGCGACTCGAATCGATTGCGGCATCGACCATCGGCACCCCTTGGTGGTTCGTGTTCTTTTGAGAAACGAGGGCATCTTCGTTTTCGATCCCGCTTTCGGACCGATTTTTCGGCTGTTTTTGCGATTGAAACGGGCATTGCGCACAACGTCAAGTGCGCGACGGTTCACGTTCGGCGCCGACTTTGTCAGGATGCCTAAAAGCGTAGCCCTCGGAAGTTTCCCCCCGAGGGCCGTGTGTGTGATG
>CAYVVR010000595.1:0-2772 GCA_964454655.1 uncultured Planctomycetaceae bacterium
ACATCGCCCCGCACGAACTGCGGCCGGTCCTTTCCGACATGGTCAAACACATCGACCCCGACGCCCGCTGGGCGGGCGATTGCCTGTCGATGCCGAACATGGGCATTCAGCTTTACGTGTCGGCCTGGACGGGCCTGCGGAACGTCTCGCTGATCGCCGTCGGACGGCGACAAAACTACCTGAGCTGGCAACAATTCCACCGCGAACTGGCCCGCCGCCTGCAAGACGTTGAAGTCGCCCGCAATCCGCGAGGCCTGAGCATCATGGGCGTCGGCGCCGTCTTGATCGTGTGGACGGCCATCTTGGGCATCTCGCAGATTTCGGCCATCTTGCCGCAACTCCAGCTCGTATTCCCCTGGAAGTAGCTTCGATCGCGACGCCGCACCGAAACGTCGCGACACGGCGACCGTGATAAAACGTTGCCGCCGGGCAACGTGCCGAGTGGCTTGGCTACCGGCGGCCGAGTATTATGTGCGCTGGCGTCCCAGAATCGGCCGAAATCGGGCCGGTGCCGCTTCCTCCCACCGCTATCGAGGTCTCGCCATGTCACGCATCGCACCGTTTTTCGTCGTTCTCTCCGTGCTTTTCGTCAGACCGGTGACGGCCGGAACTCCCGCCGAAAACTTGTTGCGAAAGCCCGACGACTGGTTCCGTTCGGAAGCGGGCCGCGAGGCGATCGCCAACATCCTCTCGTGGCAGACCGACCGCGGCGACTGGCCGAAGAACATGGACACGACCGCCGCCGCGTTCTCGGGCAAGGGTGAGAAGCCCGCCGGAACGTTCGACAACGGCGCGACGGTGGGGGAATTGCGGGCGTTGGCGAAGGCGTTTCGCGTTACCGGCGAGGAACGTTATCGTACGGCGTTTTTGCGTGGTTTCGACCACATCCTCGAAGCGCAATATCCCAACGGCGGATGGCCGCAATATTATCCGCCGGGCGACGGGTACCACCGGCACATCACGTTCAACGACAACGCGATGATCCGGTTGATGGATTTCCTCCGCGACGCCGCCGAGAAAGACGACTTCGCCTTCCTCGATGCCGCGCGACGCGAGGCCGCCCGCAAGGCCGTCGAACGCGGCATCGACTGCATTCTGAAATGCCAAGTGATCGTCGACGGCAAACCGACCGTCTGGTGCGCGCAGCATCACGTCGAAACCCTCGAGCCGGTCCAAGCCCGCAGCTTCGAACCGCCCTCGCTCAGCGGTGCCGAAAGCGCCTGGATCCTCGAATTCCTCATGCGATTGGACGACCCGAGTCCCGAGGTCGTCCGCGCCGTGAAGGCGGGCGTCGCCTGGTTCGACATGGTCAAGATCGAAGGCTATCGTTACACGGGCAAGGGCACAGGACCGGCCTTGGTTCCTGATCCCGAAGCCCCGACCTTGTGGGCGCGATTCTACGAGATCGGCACGAACCGCCCCATCTTCAGCGACCGTGATTCGGTCGTTCGCTATCACCTCGAAGAAGTCGGCCCCGAGCGGCGGACCGGCTACGCGTGGTACGGCACTTGGGGCCGAAAAGTCCTGGAAATGTACGCGACTTGGCCGCATCGTTGACACGCGACGAACGACCCCGCCGTTACGTGCAACAGGGGTGTTCCCGAAGCTCGAAACGCTACTCGACGACAAAATTTCGCACGCTCTTGGTCGCCGACGTGCCCGCGACGAGTTCCGCGACGAGCGTGTACTTACCCGGCGATGCCGGAACCGGAACGACCACCGGAATCGTCGTCATCGACATCGCCGGCAAGTCGATCGTTTTTTCGACGATCGGTTTCTCGTCGCCGTCGTAGCGGAGTCGAAACGTTCCATGCCAAGCGGTTTGCAGGTCGTTGCGGATGTACACGGCGACCTCGCGTCGTTCACCCCGCGGCAGTTTCTCGTCCCACAAGTCGAGCATCACGCCGACCGGGGCGAACGCGTCACGCACGTATTGCGCGTAGTGCGGTTCCCAAACGAGGTTCTTCACGTCGATCCAATGATCGCTGGTGGCACCACCTTCAGGACGTGGTTTGTCGCCGGGGCGAGAATAGCCCAACATGCAAAATTCGAGCACGCCCGCGCACTTTCCCTTGGCCCGCCAAAACTCGGTCAACGCGGCCAGGTACCGGGCGTACAACTCTCGCCGTTGTTCACGCGTCGAGTTCGGTCCGAGCAGGTTCTCGTACACTTCGTGCGTGAGCGAGGTCGGGTCGCCGTCGCGAGTCAACCACAACCACGCGTACTCGTTGATGATGATCGCCACGTCGCGTTTTTTCTGCGGCTCTTGCAACCGCGGCGTGCCGTCGTGCTCGGCGAGTTCGCTCATGCGGAACGGTTCGCGCCCGGTCCAATCGCGAATGAACAAGTACGGGTGCGACTCGACGCAGTCGGTAACGGCCTGCGGTTCGCCCCATCCGTTTTCCCACGGCCGATTCGACCGGTCGAGATGCCGCACCTGCGACAGGGCTTTGCCGGTTTCGGGCGTGAAACTTTCGTTCTGCGCGTCCCAAATGACGACGCACGGATGGTTCCATCGCTCGCGCATCCAGTCGCGATATTGCGGAACGATCTTCTCGGCCAAGGGGTATTCGGGGCACCCGCTCTTCTCGCCGGAAAGAAGCCAAATAGGGAACTCGTCCTGGATCAGGATGCCTTCCTCGTCGGCGATGTCGTACCAGAATTCCGGCGGAAAACCGATGCAGTACCGCAACGCGTTCCAATGCATTTCTTTGCATCGCCGGTGCAGCATCCGAACCCATTCCTTGTTCCAAGGCAGGTCGCCGCGCTGGT
>CAYVVR010000596.1:0-2770 GCA_964454655.1 uncultured Planctomycetaceae bacterium
TCGTCGCAGCGGTTGCGGTCGCTCTGTTGATGGGGCAAATCTGGATCGCCCGCAGCGTTGCGCGGATATGGCCTGAGGTCGTCGTTTTTCGGCTTTGGTCGGTGTGGACGGCAATTGCTGCCGTGTTGACCCCGATTTCGAAACTCGGACGCGGCGTCGACATCGTGCTGCACCGTCTGGCCGGGAAAACGCCGGCGCTTCCCGACGAGGAATCGCTTTCCGAGGAAATCCGCAGCATCGTCTCCGAAGGGGAACGCAGCGGCGCTCTCGAGGAAGACGCCAAGGAGATGATCGAGCGGATCATCACCTTGGGCGAGGTTCTCGCGGCCGAGATCATGCGACCGCGCACCGAAATGATTTGCATGGCCGAGTCGCTTTCGTGGGACGAAATGCTGGAATTCGTCGTTCATTGCGGCCATTCGCGAATTCCCGTGTACCGCACGAACCGCGACGACATCGTCGGCATTTTGTACGCCAAAGACCTTTTGCCCGAGATTGCCAAACGGCGCCGCGGCGATCCCGCAACACCGTGGCCGAAGTTGCTCCGAAAGCCGATGTTCGTGCCGGAAACCAAGCCGGTGGACGCGTTGCTGGAAGATTTCCAGCGAACGCACAACCATATGGCGATCGTTCTGGACGAATACGGCGGCGTTGCGGGGTTGGTTACCCTGGAAGACATCATTGAAGAAATCGTCGGCGAGATCGTCGACGAATTCGACACCGACGAAGTCGCCGGAATTCAACGGCTCAACGGCAACTCGGCCGAGGTGCTCGGAAACGTACGTGTCGATGAACTGAATCGAGAGTTCCGCATCGATTTGCCCGAGGGGCCCGATTTCGACACGGTCGCCGGACTGATCATGTCGCGGTTGGGGCACGTGCCCGTTCCGAAAGAGAGCATCGAGCTCGACGGCGTGCGGTTGACGGTACTCGATGCGACTCCGCGACGCGTGAACAAGGTGTTGGTCGAAGTCCTCGACGAGTAGCCTTCTGCGCCATGCCCTGACGGAACGCCCATGCCCACCGAAAAGGACATCGCCATCGTCTTGCGCACGGTCGATTTCAGCGAATCGAGCGTGATCGCCACGCTATTCACCCGCGAGCATGGCAAAATAAGCGGTTTAGCTAAGGGAGCGAGGCGGCTGAAGAGCTCTTTTGACTCTGCTCTTGACCTGTTGGGCCTGTGTCGAATAGTCTTCCTCCGCAAATCGTCCGATACCTTGGACTTGTTGACCGAGGCCAAGGTCGTGCGTCGGTTTCGTTTGCGAGGTCGAAGCTTGGCCGGGTTTTATGCGGGCTGTTACGTCGTCGAGTTGGTGACGTTGCTCACCCAAGAGTACGACCCGCATCCCGACCTGTTCGATCTCACCGACCGAACATTACAACGGTTGGCCGAGAACGAAAACGTGCCCCACGATGTGCTCGCTTTCGAGCTGGGCATTTTGAAATCGTTGGGTTATTGGCCGTCGTTGGATACCTGTGTCGGCTGCGGATGTGAGGTCGTGCCGCAACGAAACCGCGTGTTTTTCGGGTTGTTGGACGGAGGTGTATTGTGTCCTCGGTGTCGGCCGACACGACGATCGGTCATGGCACTGGGAGAAAACGCTTGGCGCGTCCTCAAAGATTCTCAGTCGGTCGAGGGAAGCGAAGCGAAGGACACGACCGGCACCACGACGAACCACGGATCGTGGACGGAATGGAGTCCCCAGGTTCGGGGCGAGTTGCGGGGATTGATCAACGGATACATCAGAAACCTGCTGGGCCGAAAGCCACGGATGCATGAATACCTCGGCTTACTCACCTGACCGCGAAATTGATCGCCGTCGGCACGGATGCCTTGCGATGCGATTCGCACGATGTGCACGCGACGATTCGGGAGAGGCAATCGTCCACCGACCGGGCCGCCTTGCCGCCGTCACACGCGTCGTTCTCGTGGGGCTCTTGGCGGCGGTTGCGGGATGTCACTGGGGCCTTGGTCTGCCCGAGCGAGCGAAGCAGGCCGGCTACGATCCGAATGTCGAATACGAGGAAGGCTGGCTCTTTCGCAGTGCCACCGGCCAACCGATAACCAAGCGTACGGAACCGCCTCGCGGCTCGGGCGAATCGGGAAGAGAAACCCAAGTCGCCGGCGCCGACGGTTCGGCGCTCCCCGACGGCTCCCGGACGGTGCAGGCTTCGTACGAAGACTTCCCCACCGATCGCGAACAAGAATACGTCGACGAATACTCGCTGATCGACGAAGACAAACGCGACGAATCGTTTCTCGACAAACTCGATCCGGTTCGCGTCGTCAAACAGTTGACGACGCCCAAACCAAACCGGCGAGTTGCCGAAGCGCTGTTTCAGGAAGGCATGGAGCTGTATCGGCGTGGGCAATACTTGGCGGCCGCAGAGAAATTCGAGAAGGCAGCCAAACGTTGGCCGAATTCGATTCTGGAAGAGGATGCGCTGTTCTACCAAGGGGAATCGGAGTTTTTCGCCGATCGTTATCCCCAGGCCAACGAGACCTACGACAAGCTGTTGAAGAAGTACCAGTACACGAAATATCTCGACCGTGTCGTTGCCCGCCAGTTTTCCATCGGCCGTTATTGGGACCAACTGGAAAACGCCGATCCTTCGTTTTTGGGAGTGTTGCACCTGGGCGACCCGACACGGCCGAAGTTCGACACCTGGCGGCGGGCATTGAAAGCCTACCAGTCGGTGCGCTTGTATGATCCGACCGGCCCGTTGGCCGACGATGCGGTCTACGCAATTGCCAACTCGCAGTTCT